>JAEKMB010000036.1 GCA_019508105.1 Alphaproteobacteria bacterium | reverse complement strand
GACAGCGACTTGTAGCTGTCCTTGACCTGCATGTATTTGCCAACCACGGCGATGCGCACTTCGCCTTCGGGATTCTTCACCCGCTCCACCACCTGGCTCCAGCGCGCCAGGTCGGGCTCGGGCGCATTCTCGATGCCGAACACTTTCAGGAGCTGCGTGTCCAGCCCGACCGCGTGATAGGCCAGCGGCACGCGATAGATGGTGTCCAGGTCCATGGCCGGGATCACCCGTTCCGCCGCCAGGTTGCAGAACAGGCCAATCTTCTTGCGGTCGTCTTCGGGGATGGGATGGCTGGTGCGGCACAAAAGAATGTCCGGCTGGATGCCGATGGCGCGCAATTCCTTGACGCTGTGCTGGGTGGGCTTGGTCTTGAGCTCGCCCGCCGCCTCGATATAGGGCACCAGGGTCAAGTGAATAAAGGCGGTCTGACCGCGGCCCAGATCATTGTGCAATTGGCGGATGGCCTCGAAGAAAGGCAGTCCCTCGATATCGCCCACCGTGCCGCCGATCTCCACCAACAGGAAATCCAGCCCGTCGGTATCGGCCAGCACGAATTCCTTGATCATGTCGGTGACATGCGGGATCACCTGCACGGTGCGGCCCAGATAGCCGCCCTTGCGCTCCTTCTCGATCACCTGGGAATAGATGCGCCCCGAGGTGACATTGTCGGACTTGCGCGCCGAGACGCCGGTGAAGCGCTCATAATGGCCCAGATCCAGGTCGGTCTCCGCCCCGTCATCGGTGACATAGACCTCGCCATGCTGGAACGGCGACATGGTGCCGGGATCGACATTGAGATAGGGATCGAGCTTGCGCAGGCGGACCTTGTAGCCGCGCGCCTGAAGCAACGCGCCGAGAGCGGCGGACGCCAGACCTTTTCCAAGGGAAGAGACCACGCCGCCGGTGATGAAAATTAACCGGGCCATGGGAGATCACCTTCGTCAAACTGGTGCGCGCGCGCAAGCGCAAAAACGGAAATATTTTCCGCCGCTAACAGGCCCGCGAAAAACGCAGAATTTATTGGGGCTTGGGAACCGAGGGCCCGATCGGCAAAGGCGCAGGCGCCGCCGGCTTGGCCGGCAGGCCGGTGCCCGGCGCGGGCGCCGCCGAATCAAGGATCGAGGTCTGGTCGCGGCCCTTGAGTGCCAAGATGTTCAGACCAATGCAGGTGGCGAAAAACAGGAAGGCCAGGATGGCGGTGGTGCGGGTCAGGGTGTCGGCCGCGCCGCGGGCGGTAAACAATCCGCCCATGCTGGACGAGCCGCCGCCCATGCCCAGCGCGCCGCCTTCGGAACGCTGCAACAGGACAAAACAGATGAGCGCCACCGCGATGATCAGTTCGGCGACAAGCAACAGGGTCTGCATGACGGAATTCCGGGCTTTCGGGGCGGGGTCTTAGAGCATCCTGCCTGAAATGGGAAGCCGAAGCAGTTTTTCCAGCCCGGACGGGACGTTAGCTAGCCAGGGCTTGAGTCTGTTGCCGCGCCCGGATAATCGCCACCGTGGCGTCGATTTCCGAGAGCTGGTCGGCGGCGCTTTTCTCGGGATGGAAGATCTGGTGCAGGCTGAGCCCGGCATGGCCCAAAAGGTGCAGCGAGGCATTGCGGTCCACCCCCAGCACCAGCCCCTCGGCCGCCGCCAGCACCGACTGGCACCATTCCACCGCCGGCTCGAACTCGGTACCGCTGCAGCGCACCTCGATCGACTTGGCCAGCACCTGGAGCCTGGCAAGATCGGGCGAGAGCTGGCCGGCCACCAGCGGCGCTTCCTGGATTAGCCGCCACAGGATGCAGACCTGGAAGGAATCGCGCCTGAGCTTTTCCGATGTCAGCTTTTCGCGCGCCGACCTCAGTTCACCGTCCAGCTTGCGGGCGATGGCTTCGCTGGACAGCTTGTCCTTGGCCTTCATCTTGAGCGAATTGGGCGGGTCGAACAGCTCGGCATCGGAGCCGCGGCCGTCATCCTTGCGGCGGTCCGGGCCGACATAATCGGTGGTGATGACAAAGCCCTTGCGGCGGTCGATATGGGTTTCGATGCGCGCGCCCAGGGTGGCGGTGGAAAAGGGCCGCAGGATCAGGTCGTCGGCGCCGCTGGACACCACCTTGTTGATCAGGGCGGTGGTCTTTTCCCAGGCGGTGACGATGATGACGATGAAGGGATTATGCCCCGCCCCGCCCTGGCGCATCTGCTGGATGGCGGCGCACAGTTCGTCGGCGGCGCCCTGCGCTTCGCACAGCGCGATGTCCGGCGGATTTTTCTGCACCGACTCGATAAACTGTCGTAGGACAGCCTGCTCATTACCCACCGCAATTTATTATTTATTGCGATGAGAATGCGGCGCGCGGCGTTAACAAAGGGTCAGGCGAGTTGGTTAAACCACTTTAAAAGCCGTGATAATGTTGAGAAAATCCGCGGCCTTGAGGCTGGCGCCGCCCACCAATGCGCCGTTGACTTCCGGCAGGTTAAGAATTTCCGCCGCATTTTCCGGTTTCACCGAGCCGCCATAAAGAATGCGCATACCCTGCGCCCCTTCTCCCAGCCGCCGCACCAGGCAGCTTCGGATATGGGCGTGCATGGCGGCGATGTCGGCCGAGGTCGGGGTCTTGCCGGTGCCGATGGCCCAGACCGGTTCATAGGCGATCGCCGTGTTCTGCGCCGTGGCCGTATCGGGGACGCTGGCGTCGAGCTGGCCGGCGCAGATGCTATGGGCGTCACCGGCGTCGCGCTGACTTTCCGTCTCTCCGATGCAGATGATGGCGCACAGCCCCGCCCGCCAGGCCGCCTGGGTTTTGGCCGCGACATCGCTCTCGCGCTCACCGTGATAGTGACGGCGCTCCGAATGGCCCACGATCACATAAGAGGCGCCGGCGTCTTTCAGCATCGCGGCCGAGATGTCACCGGTATAGGCGCCGCCGTCGTGAGGGCTGCAATCTTGCCCGCCCAGCGCAAATGCGTCCTTCACCGCCCAGGCCGCCTGCGCCAAAAGCGTGAAAGGCGGGCACACCAGCACCTCTGCGGCCGGCGGCTTTGCCGCCAGCGCCGCCTTCAGCGATGCGAGTTCGGCCAGGCCCGCCGCCAGCCCGTTCATCTTCCAGTTTCCCGCCACCAGCGAGCGCATCCATAAGCCCTTGTAATTCCGTGTTTTCCCCGGCAAAAGGCACGTGGATTGGCGGCTTGCCGGGAAGGTCCCCCCTCCCTATCATCCGCCGCCTTCCCGCGCCACGCTCTTAAGTCACGGAATTGCCGTCATGATTCAATGGATGCACGCTCTGTCCAAGTCCTGGGTCGCCACCCTGCTGATGGGCGGCCTGACCTTGAGCTTTGTGGTGTGGGGCATCGCCGACGTCTTCACCGGCAATTCCGGCGCGGCCGTCGCCACGGTGGGCAGCACCGATATCGGCCAGCAGGAATTCCAGCGCGTCTATCGCAACTTCCTGCGCAATCAGGGCCAGCAGATGGGGACCGAGATCACCCCGGAAATGGCGCAGCGGATGGGCCTTGGCCAGGTGGCGCTGCAGCAGGTGATCAGCCGCACGGCGCTCAACAATGAAGCGCAGAAGCTGGGCCTGACGGTGTCCGACGCGGCGGTGGTGCAGAGTGTGCGCTCCATGGCGCCGTTCCGCGGCACCCTGGGCCAGTTCGACCGCCGGGTCTTTGTCCAGGCGGTGCAGGCCGCCGGCTATAGCGAGGACCAGTTCCTGGAAGAGATCCGCCAGGACATGACGCGCGAACAGCTCACCGCAGCGGTGGAAGGCAATTTCGTGGTCCCGCCTACCTACGCCCAGGCGATCTTCCAGTACATCAATGAAAAGCGCGCCGCCGATTATGTGGTGCTGTCGCCCCAGCAGGCCGGCGAGGTTTCTGCCCCCAGCGACGCGGTGCTCGGCGCTTATGTAAAGGCCCATGCCGAGCGTTACTCGACGCCGGAATATCGCGACGCCGATTACGCTGCCATCACTCCCGCCGATGTGGCGAGCGGAATCACCGTCACCGATGCCCAGCTGCAGCAGGCCTATGACGCGCAGAAGTCCACCTATGTGATCGCCGAAAAGCGCGACGTGCAGCAGATCGAGTTCAAGACCCAGGCCGAAGCCGCCGATGCCAGCGCCAAGATCAAGGCCGGCATGAGTTTCGAGGAACTGGCCAAGCGCCGCGGCCAGACTCCGGCCCAGATTTCGCTGGGCACCCTGGCGCAGGATGAACTGCCGGACGCCGAGCGCGCCAAGGCAATCTTCGCCTTGCCGCTGAACCAGGTCAGCGAGCCGATCAAGACGGGCTTTGGCGGCTATGCCCTGGTGCGGGTCACAAAAATCATTCCGGGCTCCAGCAAGACACTGGCCGATGTGAAGGATGAGCTCAGCAAGACGCTCCAGACCCAATTGGCCGCCGCCAAGCTGGTGGATGCGGTTAATGCCTACACCGACGCCCGTTCGGGCGGCGCCGAAATGAAAGAGGCCGCCAAGAAGGCCGGCATGAAGGTCTCGCATCTGGCCGGGGTGGACATCACCGGCATGGCCAAGGACGGCACCCGCGCCGACGTTCCCGCCGATCCGGAATTCCTGCCGGCGGTGTTCAAGGGTGAAGTGGGCGAGGATACTGATCCCTTCCCCACCAAGCTGGGCGCCTATTACACCATCCATGTGAATGGCGTGACGCCGCCCAAGCTGAAGCCGCTGGATCAGGTGCGCACTCAGGCGCTGGCCGACTGGACCGCCGAGCAGCGCAGCAAGCTTCTGGCCAGCCGCGCCCAGACGCTGGCCCTGCAGGCCGCCAAGGACAAGTCGCTGGACGGTATCGCCAGGGAATTGAAAGTGCCGGTGCAGCACAGTCCGGCCCTGACGCGCCGGACCAACGACACCACTTTCAGCGCGCCCATGGTGACCAAGCTGTTCAGCGCCCCGGCCGGTGGGGTGGAATTCGGGCCGCAAGGCGCCTCGGGCAATTATATCATCGCCCGCATTACCGGCATCACCCATCCGGCGCTGAGCCCGCGCGACCCGGATTTTCAGGGCGGCGTGATGCGCTTCTCCCAGTCGGTGGCCGGTGATTTTTCCATCGCGCTGGCCAATGCCGCCCGCGCCCGCCAGGGCGTGAAAGTGAACCAGAAGCTGGTCCAGTCTGTGACAGGCAGCGGGCAGTGATCCAGCCGGACTATGACGGCTTCGCCGCCGGCTATGCGAAAGGACGGGCGCAGCTTGTCTTTACCCGGCTGGTGGCCGATCTGGAGACTCCGGTTTCCGCCTTCCTAAAACTGGGTGAAGGCAAGGACAACGCCTTTCTGCTGGAAAGCGTGCAAGGCGGCGAAACCCGCGGGCGCTATTCCATCATCGGGCTGAAGCCGGACCTGATCTGGCGCTGCCGCGGCGGCGTG
>JAEKMB010000035.1 GCA_019508105.1 Alphaproteobacteria bacterium | reverse complement strand
TGAGGCCGAACCGCGCCGCATTTTCGTGCGGCATCACACAAATAGCCTTGGGCGCAAACACCATCACCACCCCGGGCAGGTCGGTGAGGATGGCCGCCGTCATCACCATCAGGGCGCGGGCGCCGGCGCCCAGAGAATTGGCGCCCAGCACGCCGCTCCAGAAACAGGTGGCAGCGGCAAGGATGCTGGCCAGTTCGAGGAATTCGGCAAGCGGGTGGCGTGCCGCCCATTGAAAGGCTGCCGGCCAGTGCCAGAACAGAAACACCGCCACAAACAGGCTCCAGCCGGTCAGCGGCGGCAAGGCGATGCGCACACCGCCCAGCACCAGCAGTGGCGCGGCAACAGCGATCAGCAGCAGATGCTGCGCCATATGGACCGAGAACAGCATGTCGGCCAACCGGCCCAGATGTCCCACCAGCGCCAGCACCATGGCCGCAACGATCAAGCCCGTCATCCGAGGCATGGCGGCACCGTAACGGAGGCGATCACGTTGAACAGGATGGCGGCAAAGAACCACAGGCTGGACATGATGCCCCACAAAGCGAGAAAGCGATTGCGGCTTTCGCCCGTATGCAGCACATGGCGATGCCCCCGCGTCTTGTCATCCGCGCTGCGGCGCCAGGCATGCCATGACACCAGCCCGCCCGCGGCACAGACGATCAGCGCCACGATGTTGAACACCATCAGCGCGGAAAAGAGCGGGCCGCTACCGGTCAGCGCCTGGGGATGGTCACCGGGAAAACAGGCATAGGCGGTGACGCCATATCCCAGTATCACCTGCCCCAGCCAGACAATCGGCGCGGCGCAAGCGCCGAACAGCAAGGTAAGGAATTTCACCGAGCGGGTCTCGGGCGCGGCGCCGACGGGGTCCAGCACCTGGCTCATGCGCGCAATCCCAGCAGCGGCGTGATATAAAAGGTAAAGAACACGGCCAGCCACACCGCATCCACGAAATGCCAGTACAGCGCGCCGATATGGATATGGGCAAAGCGGCGGGCATTGAAATAGCCCTCGGCTGACCACCAGGTCAGCGCCAGCAATATCAACACCCCCACGATCACATGCGCCATGTGAAAGCCCGTGATGACATAATAAAGCGAAGAATACGGCGTGGATGACAGGCCGAAAGGCTTGTCGGCCCATTCAACCCACTGCACGCCCAGAAAAATGATGCCCAGCACCGCGCCGACGCCCAGCCCTAGCATCAGGCGCCACTTGTTGTTGTGCTCGATGCCCAATTGCGCCCAGCCCACCGCCACCGACGAAGCCAGCAGGATCAGGGTATTGGGAACGGCAAGCGTCAGATCGGGCTGGCCGCCTTCGGGAAAGGTGCCCGGCAGATGCGGCTGCACCGCCCACTCATGGCGCAGCTCCGCGGTTTCTCCCAGCGCCGCTTCCGGCCACAACCAGGCCAGGATAGACGCGGCGGTACAGGCGGCGCCCACCGTCACCACCCACCAATTGACCAGCGCCAGCCCCAGGGTCAGCAAGGTCACGGACAGCGCCAGATACAAAGGGACCAGCGTGTCGGCGGGCATTTTCAGGATGACGTTCGGTTCGGCATCCAGCGGCGTGGTCCCCAACACCTCGCGGCCATGGTCCAGCACCAGTCCGGCGCTGGTGTAGCTGCGCTGCTGCGGATCGCCGGTTTCCAGCCGGTCTTCCCACAAGGGATGCCGGCTGGCGACGGTAGGAATGACGGCGAAGTTGTAAGGTGGGGGCGGCGATGATGTCGCCCATTCCAGAGTCGACGCATCCCAGGGATTGTCGCCGGCGGGCGGGCCCAGCTTCAGGCTGCGCATCACATTCCACACAAAGATCAGCACGCCGATTCCGAACAGCAGTGAACCCAGGGTGGTGATCAGGTTCAGCCAGTCCCAGCCCATGCCTTCGGAATAGGTGTAGATGCGGCGCGGCATGCCCAACAGCCCCGATATATGCATCGGAAAGAAACCAAGATTGAAGCCGATGAACATCGTCCAGAAATTCCAGCGGCCCAGCCGCTCGTCCATCATCCGGCCGGTGAATTTGGGAAACCAGAAATAGGTGGCGCCCACCACGGGAAAGACATTGATGCCGATCAGCACATAATGCAGATGCGCCACCACGAAATAGGTGTCGGTCAACTGCCAGTCCACCGGCACCGAACCGGTCATGTAGCCGCTGACCCCGCCGATGGTGAAAAGAATGATGAAGGAGGCGAAGAACAAAAAGGGTGTGGTGAAGACCGGACGGCCGGTCCAGATCGTCGCCAGCCAGGCGAACACGCCCACGGCACTAGGCAACGCGATAATGATCGAGGCGGCGGAAAAGAAGGAGAGCGATATGCCTGGGAGGCCGGTGGCGAACATGTGGTGCACCCACACTCCGAAGCCCAGCACCATGGTAGCGATCGTTGCCAGCCCCACCACGGTATAACCGACCAGCGGGCGGCGGCAGAATACCGGCAAGCCGTCCGACACCATCCCCATGGCCGGAAGCACGATGGCATAGACCCAGGGGTGGCCGAACATCCAGAACAGATGCTGCCACAACAGGGCGCTGCCGCCCGCCGTCACATCGAAGAAATGCGTGCCGAGATTGCGGTCCATCCATAAGAGAAAGAAGGCGAGGCTGACGGCCGGGATGGCGAAGATGTTGGCGGCGCTGGCGGTCAGGGTACCCCAGATCAGGATCGGCACCCGGTTGATAGACATGCCGGGGCAACGCAGCCGCAGAAAGGTGACGATGAAATTGATCGAGCCCACCGTGGTGGAGATGCCGAGCAGGATCATCCCCAGCGCATACATGTCGATGTTGGGACCGTTATTGTAGGCCCGCGCCGCAAGGGGCACATAGTTGAACCAGCCGGCATTGGGGCCGAAGCCGATGGCGAAGGCGGCATAGAGGAAAATGCCGGCGCACAGATAGATCCAGTAGCTCGCGGCATTCAATCGCGGCAGCGCCATATCCCGCGCCCCCAGCAGCAGCGGCCACAGATAGTTGCTGAAGCCCGACAAGATCGGTCCGGCATAGAGGAAGATCATGGTCATGCCATGCATAGTGAAGAGCTGGTCATATTGTTCGGGATTGAGCAGCTTGAGGTTGGCCCAGCTCAGTTGCAGGCGGAACACCAGCGCCTCGATCCCGCCCGCGATCAGGAAGGCAAATGCGGTGATGATATAGCGAAGGCCGATCTCCTTGTGATCCACGCTGGACAGCCAGCCGAGCAATCCGGGCTCGGTCTTCCACATCAGGTGCAGGCGGCCTTCCAGACCGGACGCATCCTGGGTGGCGACGGAGGGATGGCGTTCGTAATGACTTGCCGCCATGCCGCTAACCCAATGTCTTCAGATAGGCGTGGACGTTTGCCAGTTCATATTCGGACAAGGCCGGCACCGGCATCAGGCTACCGGGCTTGAGGCTTTGCGGATCGGCGATCCAATGGGCCAGGGTCGGTCCATCACTGGGCAGCACGCCCGACGCTATAGTGCTGCGCTCCATCAGATGCGACAGGTCCGGGCCCAGCGCGCCCGCCGCTTGCGTTCCGCGCACCGCATGGCAGGCGCCGCAATGGCTGATGAAATCACCTTGCCCCGCCAAGGCGAGACCTTGCGGCGCGGGCGGTGGTGCCAATTGATGCGCCCACCATTTGCGGAAATCGGCGGGGGACTGTGCCACCACCAGCAGCGCCATCTTGGAATGCTGCACGCCGCAATATTCGGTGCACTGGCCGTAATAGGTGCCGGGCGCCGCGGCCTGAAGCCAGGTCTCGTTGGTCTGGCCGGGGATGGCGTCCATCTTGCCGGCCAGTTGCGGCACCCAGAAACTGTGGATCACGTCGCCGCCGATCAGCTTCAGCCGCACCGGCACGCCGGCGGGGATGTGAATTTCGTTGGCAGTGGTAAAGCGGCGCGAAACATCGTCCGACAGATAACGCACCTGCCACCACCATTGTTTGGCTGTGACCTCGATGGTGACGGCGGGCTGAGCGGGCGGCCGCTCGATCTGGGCCAGGACCTTGACCGTCCACACCACCGAGAACAGCAGCGCTAGGGTTGAAATACCCACCCCGATCCACAGCCAGTTCAGCCCGCCTTCGTGGGACAGCACAGGCCCCCTGTCGCCGACCGTCCAGTTCTGGCCCGGCCGATGCCAGATCGCGCCGGCCAGCAGACCGGCAATCACCATCATCACGATCACGGAAATGACCAGCACGCCCCAGGTGAGGGCAACGACCGGCGCCGCCTTTTCCCCTGCGCCTGTGAGATATTGCAGGGGCACTGCCCATGCGCCGTTCGGCATCAAAAACCTCTGAATAACGGCTGAAATGCGCGCACTGAAATCCGCAGTTCCCTCGGGGGGACCGCTTTCGCAACGCGCAAGTTCCCGCTTCGATCCCGGCATTAATCGCTGTCATTTCCGTCTGGGTTTCCGCGGATTACCTGCCGGAGGCGCTGGTTCCGAAACCTCG
>JAEKMB010000034.1 GCA_019508105.1 Alphaproteobacteria bacterium | reverse complement strand
CGGGGTGGTGACCAGCGCCCTGCCCACTTTGCGCAACTCGTCCTCGGTGACGCTGGTTTCGCCGCGCCGGTCACTGTTCTTGGGCGCGGTTTCCAATCCCTGCCAGCGGCCGTCCAGCCAGTCGGCGCGGTTGGGCAGATGCGATTTGGAGGCGTTGAACTCCTCGTCCAGCCGCTTGTTGAAATCGGCCAGCATGGCATCGGCTTCGGCCTGGCTGAGCGTACCTTCCTTGACCAGCTTGGCACTATAGAGCTCGAGGACGGGGGAATGGCCCTTGATCACCCGGTACATTTGCGGCTGGGTGAAGCTGGGTTCGTCAGTCTCGTTATGCCCGAATCTGCGATAGCAGATCATGTCGAGCACCACGTCCTTCTTGAACTTCTGGCGGAATTCGATGGCGATGCGGGTGGCATGCACCACCGCTTCGGGATCGTCGCCATTCACATGGAAGATCGGGGCCTGCACCATCAGGGCGATATCGGTGCAATAGGGCGAGGAACGCGAGAATATCGGCGCGGTGGTGAAGCCGATCTGGTTGTTGATGACGAAATGCATGGTGCCGCCGGTACGGAAACCCTTGATGCCCGACATGGCAAAACATTCGGCCACCACGCCTTGGCCGGCAAAGGCCGCGTCGCCATGGATCAGCACCGGCAGCACGCTGGTGCGCGCATCGATGTCGCGCAACTGCCACTGCTTGGCGCGCGCCTTGCCCAGCACCACCGGATTGACGATCTCCAGATGCGAAGGATTGGGGGTCAGCGAGAGGTGAACCTTCTGGCCGTCGAATTCCCGGTCGGAGGAGGCGCCCAGATGATATTTCACGTCGCCGGAGCCTTCCACATCGGACGGATTGGCGCTGCCGCCCTGGAATTCATGGAACAGCTGGCGATAGGGCTTGCCCATCACATTGACCAGCACGTTGAGGCGGCCGCGATGGGCCATGCCCAGCACGATTTCAGAAACCCCCAATTGGCCGCCGCGCTTGATGATCTGTTCCAGCGCCGGAATGGTGGATTCCGCGCCGTCCAGGCCGAAGCGCTTGGTGCCGACGAATCGGTTGGAGGCGAATTTCTCGAAACCTTCGGCCTCGATCAGCTTGTTGAGGATGGCCTTCTTGCCTTCGGGCGTGAAGTTGACGGTATCGCCCTCGATGCGGCGCTGCAGCCAGACCTTCTGCTCCGCGTCGTTGATGTGCATGAACTCGTAGCCGATGCGGCCGCAATAAATGCCGCGCAGCTTTTCCAGCAATTGGCGCGGCGTGGCGGTGGCGAGGCCCAGAATGCCGTCGACATAGACCGGCAGATCCAGAGCGGCGCCTTCAAACTTGTATTGCGCCGGATCCAGCGTCGCCTGCGGCGTCTTGGGCGTGATGCCCAGCGGATCGAGATCGGCTTCGAGATGACCGATCATGCGATAGGCACGGATCATCTGGACGGCATGGATGGAATGCCTGGCCGCTTCGGTGGTGTCACCAGTGGGAGCAGGCTTGGCCTTGTCGCCCTTTTTCGCGGGCGCGGCCGGCGGCTCCTGACCGGTGAGGGCGGCGATCAGGTCGCCAGCTGCGAAATCGGATTTGGCGTCACGTTTCCAGGAGGGGCCGCGGCCCAGCTGGGTGGGCGAGAGCCCCTGTTCGCCCAACTGCGAAAAATAACTTTGCCAGCCTTCGTCCACACTGGAGGGATTCGCCAACCATGCGGCGTACATCTGCTCGACAAAGGCGGCGTTGGTGCCATTGAGAAAGGAGGTCGCTTCGAAGATTTCGTTCGAGGCGCGGTTCAAGCGATCTGAGGGGGATTGTTCTGTCATTTCAAACGCTTATGGGGCCGCTTGTTGGGCCTTGCCCCTTCCTGGTGGCGCGTCGCCTTGGGCTCGCGTGGTAACGCCTTCTCACAGGCGATTCAACGCTGAATATCGTTAAGATGGGCTCAATTCCCCGCATTTGCACGGCAAAAACAGGACAGCGGACACGCCAAACGCGCATGTCCCGCGAGAGCCCGATAATTGGGCACCGGCGCGACAGGGCGAAGACGATAGGATTACTTGCCGTTCAGAAGGTCGATGAGCGTCGTGCCCAAGGCGGCGGGATTGGGCGACACGCGGATGCCGGCCGCCTTCATCGCCTCGATCTTGCTGTCGGCGCCGCCCTTGCCGCCACTGATGATGGCGCCGGCATGGCCCATGCGGCGGCCGGGCGGAGCGGTGACGCCGGCGATGAAGCCGACCATGGGCTTCTTGACCTTGGAGCGTTTCACGAACTCGGCGGCGTCTTCCTCAGCGCTGCCGCCGATCTCGCCGATCATGATGATGGACTTGGTCTCGTCATCGGCCAGCAGCATTTCCAGCACATCGATATGTTCGGTGCCTTTCACCGGATCGCCGCCGATCCCGACGCAGGTGGTCTGGCCTAAGCCCACCGCCGTGGTCTGCCACACCGCTTCATAGGTGAGGGTGCCGGAACGCGAAACGATGCCCACGCTGCCGCGCTTGTGGATATGGCCGGGCATGATGCCGATCTTGCATTCGCCGGGCGTGATCACACCCGGGCAGTTGGGGCCGATCAGCCGCGACTTGGAGCCGGACAGAGCGCGCTTGACCTTGACCATGTCCAGCACCGGAATGCCTTCGGTGATGCAGACGATCAGCGGTACTTCTGCGTCGATCGCTTCCAGAATCGCATCGGCGGCGAAGGGCGGGGGTACATAGATGGCGCTGGCATCGGGGCCGACCTTTTCGCGCGCCTCGCGCACCGTGTCGAACACCGGCAGGCCCAGATGCGTCGAGCCGCCCTTGCCGGGGGTGGTGCCGCCGACCATCTTGGTGCCATAGGCGATGGCCTGCTCGGAATGAAAGGTACCTTGGTTGCCCGTGAAACCCTGGCAGATGACTTTGGTGTTCTTGTCGACAAGGATGGACATTACTTCTTATCCTTCACAGCCTTGACCACTTTCTCGGCGGCGTCGGCGAGATTGTCGGCGGATGTGATCGCCAGGCCCGATTTGGCCAGTATTTCCTTGCCCAATTCGACATTGGTGCCTTCCAGCCGCACCACCAGCGGGACCTTGAGCGAAATCTCCTTGGCGGCGGCGACGATGCCTTCGGCGAT
>JAEKMB010000033.1 GCA_019508105.1 Alphaproteobacteria bacterium | reverse complement strand
AGGTTCGACTTATCGAAGTCGAAGAAGACGATGTACGTCTTCGCCGGCGGCGGCGGGGGCGGCGGCGGGGGAGGCGGCGGCGGAGGCGGAGGTGGCGGCGGAGGCGGCGGGGGAGGCGGCGGCGGGGGCGGCGGAGGCGTCAGGAACCAACGCAAGCCGAACATCGCCACATTCTCCTGAACCGTGGCGATGCGAACCCGCCCAAGGGGGGTATAGGACGAGCCGAAGCTCGCGTCCGTCTCGTTCTCGCGATAGCGATATTCACCGAACAGATCCACATCGGGCGAGATCGAAACGGCCAGGCCGGCGATCGCCTGCCACTGGAAGGCAGCATGGCCGCCGCGGAAAATGTCGAAGCTGGTGCCGACCGTACGCATCGAGCCGCGGAAGCCGCCGACGCCAACGCCGCCGCCCAGGGTGAACTTCCACATGTCGCCCAGCGGAATGTCGTAAGTCAGGTTGAGCATGTCGGAGGTGATCTGGTTGCCGCCGGTGGCGTTGAACGAGCCGGTGCCGGCCAGCGACGTGTCATGCTGGGTAAAGGCGAACTCGTTTTCCAGGCGCCAGCCTTCGGCCCACTTGTAGCCGATGGAAATCGCGCCGATGGCGCTGTCCTTGGCGCTGGTTTTGGCGTTCAGCAGGCTCGGAGCTGTGGTGGAAACGAGCCGATAACCGACCTGGTTATCGAAACCGCCCCCCAGACCCAGATACCAACCGTCGCCGGCCATGGCCGGAGTGCTGAGAGCCGCGGCGGCAACAGTCGCCATGGCGAGCATACGAAGTTTCATTTTTCTACCCTCGCTTAAAAATATCGACCGGCAGGGACCCCCCGCCAATGTCGCAAGAACCAATGTAGCGCTTATAACGGCGATCCCGGGATAAGTCTCCATGTGATATGCTGCTTTGCGGGAGCTAAGCGGCGTCCGCACAAGGTTTTAGTCGGACCCTGTGACACCGTGGCAACAGCATTAGAGGCGGCTCGATCCGAAAGTACATTTCTCAGAACTGACAGTTTTTCAGCATCGAAGAATCCAGGCGCCACCTAAGTGATGCGGGTTGAGACATTATGGTAACCAAATCAATAAGATAGGTGAAATATCGGTACGGTTTTGGAATGAAAAATGTCTGATGCCGCGCTGACCCGATTGTTGGCGCTGCTCGATTTGGAAAGCATCGCGGACAATGTCTTTGGCGGCAGCTCGCCGCCAGAGCCGGCGCAGCGGATTTTTGGCGGCCAAGTGCTGGCCCAGGCGCTGGTGGCCGCCACGCGCACCGTCGATTGCGCACGAAGCTGCCATTCCTTTCATGCCTATTTCCTGCGGCCCGGCGATCCCAAGGTACCGATTCGCTATGAGGTGGACCGTTCGCGTGACGGGGCGAGCTTCAGCGCCCGCCGCGTGGTCGCGCTGCAGAACGGCGCGCAGATTCTCATCCTGGCAGCCTCTTTCCAGAGGCGCGAGAGCGGCTTCGAGCATCAGTCCCGCATGCCGCTGGTGCCGGCGCCCGAAAGCCTGGAAGACGATCAGCAGGTTCTGCTGCGCGACGAAACTCTCGCGCCGGCCGTCCGCGAATGGGTGGCGCGCGAACGGCCCTTTGAAACCCGCTCGGTGCTGGGACGTGGTCCATTGGGTGAAATGCGTCCGGTGCGCGCGCCGCTCGACCATATCTGGCTGAAGACGCGAGAGCGGTTGGCGGACGATTCCGTCCTGCACCGCGCATTGCTGGCCTTCATTTCGGACATGTCGCTGCTCGATACCTCGCTGCTTCCCCATGGCAAGAGCATTTTTTCCAAAGTGCAGGTTGCCAGCCTGGATCATGCCATGTGGTTTCACCGCCCCTTCCGGGCCGATGAATGGCTGCTCTATGTCCAGGACAGTCCCTCGGCCTCGGGCGCTCGGGGATTCAATCGCGGGGCGATCTATCGGCGCGACGGCACCTTGGTGGCGTCGGTCGCACAGGAAGGTCTTATCCGGCCGAACCAGCGTTAACAGCAGGGCCGGTTTTCTTAAGGACTGGGTCACCAGCTTTGCGAGAAAGCAACAACATCTTCACTGTTTTCCCGAGAAAATGGGTCCGTGATGATTGGGCCCAACATGCGCGTCTCCACATAACATGAAGCTGGCGCTTGAAGCTCTCGACCAGTTGCTGCTCACCCTGTGGCATGTGCTGCCCTGGTTGGCCGGCCTGGGTGCGGTGTTCGCCGTGCTGTCGCGTCTTTCGCCCTGCAACCAGGGCACGCCCTGGTGGGAGAAGCGCGGCCTGGTGACCGACATGGCCTATTGGATTTTCGTGCCCATTTTCACACGCTACCTGCGCATCTGGGTGACGGTATGCCTCACCATCTGGCTGTTTCACATCAGCGACGGTCAGAAGATCGCCGACTTCTACCTGCACGGCCACGAGCCATTGTCGCGCCTGCCTCTCTGGCTGCAGGGGCTTGGCTATCTGGTGACGACGGATTTCGCGCTCTACTGGATCCATCGCGGCTTTCACCGGGGCGTCTTGTGGAAATATCACGCGGTGCATCACGCCTCCCAGCAGGTGGAATGGATCAGCGCGGCGCGCTTTCATCCCCTCAATCTGGCGCTGGGCACGGCGGCGGTGGACATCGCTGCACTGCTTTGCGGCGTCTCGCCTGACATCTTCCTGGTGATCGGGCCGTTCAACATCATCACCTCGTGCCTGGTGCATGCCAACCTGAACTGGACATTCGGGCCGCTGCGGTGGCTGCTGGTCAGCCCGGTTTTCCACCGCTGGCATCACGTGCGGGCGGTGTGTGACAGGAATTTCGCCAGTACCTTCTCGCTGTGGGACCGGGTGTTCGGGACTTATTACATGCCGGCAGGAGCGCTGCCGGACGGTTATGGCATCGCGGATGCGGCCATGCCGGACGGCTTGCTGGCGCAGATGCTGTATCCGCTGGTGCAGGACAAGCCCGGCGCTTGATCAGGATTAGTTGGGGCGGGCTTCCGCCGCCGCCAGGCCGCGCGCCGTATTCTGGTGCGTGGAGGCTTGGCTCGACGCGGAGTCGTACGCCTTCGGGTCGTCACCCGGCATCGGCGTGGGCTGGCAGCGGCCGCCGGCGCAATTGAGAGTAATGCGCTGGGCGCCGCGATTGAGGGTCACGGTGCTGCCGGAATCGTTGCCGGTCACGGTGATGCTGGTGTTGAACACCTGCACATTGTCGCGGTTCAGCGCCACCAGATTGGTGCGGCCATAGCCCTTGCCCTGCACAAAGGCATGCCGGGCGTCGATCATGGTGACATCGGCGATGGTGGGATTGCCGACATAGACGGTGGCGACGGGGGCGCGGAAGGTGAGGGTGTGAACTTCGTCCAGCGCCAGGGCGACGAACTCGTGCTTGCTGACGGCTACTTTGCTGACCGGCACCTTGCTGACCTTGCTGACGGGCAGCTTGCTCGCGGCAAAGCCGGGCGAGGCGGCGACGAGGGCGGTGGCAAAAAGGGCACGGCGCATGATGGATCCATCGGAAATCTGCCGGTCCAGACTAGGCCCGCGCCGTAAAAGAAGCCTTAAGCCGGATGGCTTAGAAAGGGTTGGTTTTCCGCGCAAAAGGCCCGCCTTGCGTCCCGCGCTTCCAGCCCTGCTTCTGGCTTTGTTGGCGATCCTGGCCGGCGCCGATGCGGTATGGGTCATGCTGGGACAGTTTGCGCTGGACGGCGGTTCCTTCGCGCGCCTCAGTCTGTTGTCGGCCGGGCTTCTGATGGGCGCGCGTTTCTATCAGACAATCCGGCCGGAACCGCGCCTGGCCGCCATGCTGTTCGGCACCGGATTTCTCTGCGCCTTTTCGCTGGGCGCCAGTCTCCTCAACTATCTGCTGCTGACACGCGCCGGCGCGCGCATCGATGTGGAGCTGGCGGCGCTGGACCGCGCGCTGGGATTTGACTGGCCGCACGCCATGGCCTGGATGGCCCAGCATCCGCGCCTGAACCTGGCGGCCCTGATCGCCTATTCCTCGATGTTGCCGCAGGTGGCGCTGCTCACCATCGCGCTGGCGACGGTGGAAGACGCCGATGTCTATCGCTTCTGCGCCGGCCTGGCGCTGTCGGCGCTGTCCTGCATCGCGATATGGAGTTTTGCCCCGTCTTTTGGGGCTTTTTCGGTCTATCCCTTTGCTGCCGGCACCATGAAGCTGGCGCTGGATCCGGCCTATGGCCATGACCTTGCGCGCCTGT
>JAEKMB010000032.1 GCA_019508105.1 Alphaproteobacteria bacterium | reverse complement strand
GCCCTCGGCGGCCGCTTCGCCTTCAGCCTTGGGCTCGGCCGGCTTGGGCGCGGGTGGCGGCGGCGGCGGCGCGGGGCGCTTGAATTCGGCTGCCGGCGGCGCCGCGCCGTTGGTGGGCGGCGGATTGAGCGGCTGGCCATCAGGACCGACCGGCGGCGGCACATTGGCGGGCTGGCCATCGGGACCGGCGCCATACATGGCTTCCAGGTCGATGATGTCGCGTAACAGAACCTTGCCTTCGTTGAGTTCGTCGCGCCACACGGTGAGCGCTTCGAAGGTCAACGGGCTTTCGCACAGGGCGCCGATCATCAGCTCACGGCCGGCCTCGATGCGCTTGGCGATGGCGATTTCGCCTTCACGGCTGAGAAGCTCGACCGAGCCCATCTCGCGCAGATACATGCGCACCGGATCGTCAGTGCGGTCATATTGTTCACCGGACTTGGCGGTGGTGGCCACCGCCTTGCTGCCGGAGGCTTCGACCAGGGCGCCACCCTCTTCGCCTTCCTCGGCTTCTTCGCTTTCGATGACATTGATGCCCATCTCATTGAGCATCGCCATGGTGTCTTCGATCTGCTCGGACGAGGTCTTGTCCGAGGGCAGCACCTTGTTCAGTTCGTCATAGGTGACATAGCCGCGGGCCTTGGCCTTGGCGATCATCTTGCGGACGCCGACATCCGACATGTCCAGCAGCGGGCTGTCGGCATCGCCCGGGGTTTCATTCTCGCCCGGCTTCTTGGCGGGAATCTTGGAGCCCGGCTTGACCGGCACCACCGGCGCGGCGGCGGCCTTGGGATCCAGCTTGGCGGCCTTGGCGGCGGCCTTGGCTTTTTGTTTTTCTTCGCGGGCCTGGGCGGCGATCTGCGCCTTGGTCAGCTTCTCGACCTTGGCGGGCGCGGATTTGGCCTTGACGGGTACGGGCTTGGCCTTGGCAGCAGCCTTCACCGGCTTGCCCTTGGGGGCAGGCTTGAGCGATTTCTTGGCGGGCGCCGACTGGCGCGCGGCTTTCGCGGCCGGCTTCTTGTGAGACTTTGCCGGTTTTTTCGAGGAGGCTTTCGTCACTATCGTCCCTAACTTAAGTCCCGTGCCCGTCGCCGGGCCGTTCTGAAAGCGCCTTGCGACGCTCCAACAGGCGCCGTGCATCGGTCTGGTGCCCCGCCAGCTCGCGCAGGTCGGCGACAGCGCGCTGAAAACTGGCCTGGGGATCCAGGGCCGGGGAGCCGGCAAAACGCACCAGCAGATCGGCCATTCCCTTACGCGTGAAATGGGCTTGAACCCCAGCTTTTTCAAGGCTGGAGCCGGAGGCGGCGAGGTTTAGAAGCTCGTGACGCAGCCTGTCAAGCGAAGGGTCCGACAGGTCCAGATTCGCCAGGGATTCAGCCTCTGCGAGTGCGATTTCGGGGGATTCCACCAAAAGACGCCCCAGTTCCATCTCCTTGGCGTGGCGGGCTCCGGCCTGGCCGGAGCGGACCAAGGCGCTCGACTGGACGCTGGCCGAGACCGCCTCGGGGGTGCCTGGCAGGGGGCGGGGCTTGAAATCGCCCCGGAACCGGCCTCCGGGTGCGTGGCGTTGGGGGGCGCGGGCCGCTTTGGCGGGTGCCCGCCGCTTGAAGCTATTGAACACCAGCTCGTCAAAACCCCGGCGGTAATAGTCCGCGATCTTGCCGTCGCTGATGCGCTCCACGATTTCGCGCAAAGCATGCTCCAAGCCGGCCCGGCGTTCGGGGGTGGAAAAATCCTTGCCCTCGGTTTCGGTGCGCCACAACAGCTGCGACAGCGGCAAGGCCGCTTCCAACAGCACTGTCATGGCGCCGGCGCCATTGGCGGCGATATAGCTGTCGGGATCCTCGCCGGCGGGTAGAAAGGCAAAGCGCAGCGAGTAGCCGGCCTTGAGATGCGGCAAGGCCAGATGCGCCGCCCGATGCGCCGCCTTCAATCCCGCGGCATCGCCGTCGAATGCGAAAATCGGTTCCGGCGCGGTGCGCCACAGAAGATGCAACTGGTCTTCGGTCAGCGCGGTGCCCAGCGGCGCCACGGCATGGGCAAAGCCGGCCCGCACCAGCGCGATCACATCCATATAGCCTTCGGCGACAATAATGGTGCCGGCCTTGATGGCGGCGGCGCGGGCAGTGGCGAAATTGTAAAGCTGCGAGCCCTTGGAAAACAGCGAGGTTTCGCCGGTATTGATGTATTTGGGCTTGGCATCGGCTTCCAGTGCCCGCGCCCCGAACGCCACCACCCGGCTGCGCCCATCGGTGATGGGAAACATCACCCGGTTGTAGAAGAAGTCGCGCATGGGGCGGCCGTTGCCTACGCTGTCGCTAGGCAGCTCAGCCGGACGCGCCAGCCCGGCGGCGATGATGTCGTCCTGGGTGATATTGTGCTCCGTGAGATGCTTGATCAGGGCGCCGTTGCCGCCAGGCGCGTAACCCAGGCGAAACTGTTTGGCGGCGGCGCCGTCCAGCCCGCGGCCCTTGAGATACTCACGCGCCTCGCGCCCGCCGGCTTCGAACAATTGGGTTTCATAGAATTTCGCCGCCAGCTCCACGATGTCGTAGAGCGATTTTTTCTTCTGCTCGCGGGCTTCGTCCTCGGGCGACCATTTGGGCAGTTCCACCCCCGCCTCGGCCGCCAGCTTCTCCACACTTTCGGGAAAAGACAGGCCTTCGGTTTCGATCAGCCATTTGAAGGCATCGCCGCCCTTGCCGCAGCCGAAGCATTTGTACAGCCGGCGCTCATTGGAGACTTTGAAGCTGGGCGATTTTTCCTGGTGGAAGGGACAGCAGCCCCACATTTCCCGGCCTTTGCGCACCAGCTTGACGCGGCGGCCCACCAGCGCGACCAGATCGGTCCGCCGCCGGATTTCCTCCAGCAATCCTTCGCCATAGCGCATGGCGTCACTTTACAGGAAATCCCCCCATTCCGGGAGGAAATCGAGGCTTGGGCGCGGCGGAACCGGGTTCTGCCCTGTGCATGATTTTCCCAAAACCCTCGATAGACCGGGATTTGGCTGGTGAAGCGGCTGTCAGGTGACCGGACCGGCCAGCAGATATTCCTGACTTTGCGCAACGCCGCGGAATTCTTCCATATCCTTGCGCAGCGCCGGACCGGGAATG
>JAEKMB010000031.1 GCA_019508105.1 Alphaproteobacteria bacterium | reverse complement strand
GAACCTCACCCAATGTCACCCCGAAACCACCCATGCCAAGGCAGCCGGTGACACGTTCATCGACTATCACCGCCGCAACCTGAAGATCTGCCGAACCTGCCTGGGAATCGAACAAATTATCTTCACCCGGCGTGACGACACGATATCCTGCCGGCTCAAGCGTGGTCTTGAAAGGCGCTGCATAGGGCGGCAATTCCTGTGACTCACTTCCGCCCGGCCAGCTCCTGGTCAGGCCGGACTCGCTGCAAAAAGTGGTGCTGCTTCTCAGATTCACCCAGAGAGTGCCCGCGGGAAGCGCCATGACGACGCGGGCGAGCGCGACCGAATTCTGGGCCGTGGTGTTTTTCGGGTCTGGCGCGGGCTGGGCGGACACCCTGGCGCATATTAAAAGCGAGACAGCGCCGAGAAAAAAGCTGAAGACCCTGTAGCTTTTCATGTCACCGCCCCCGCAGCGATCTTTCTCAAAAAAACAAGGCACTATGGATATCGCGGGAAAACCCGATTGACAATTGCGTCGTCAGAAATGGCGGTAGCCGGGCCGGGGGATGGCAACGTCCCTGCCGTCCAGGGCAAGATTAACCCCCTGGCCTTTTTCCACCCGGCCGATCTGCGTGAACGGTCCCTCCAGTCCTGGCGGTGCGGTGAAGGCGATCTGGTAATCGTCGCCGGCGCCAACCGCGCGCAACAGCGCATCATTGCCCCATAACGCCCGCAGCGGCGCCGACAGCGGCACCTGTTCGCCCTCCACCACGATGCGCACAGCGGAGGCGGAGGCGATATGGCCCAGGTCGGCGATCAGGCCGTCCGACACGTCCACCCCGGCATGGGCGATGGCACGCAACTCTTGCGCGAAGGTCACCGGCGGCTGGGGCACCCGGTAGCGTGCGATCAGATGGTCGCGATCAGCCTCGCTCAGGGTGTGCTTCTCGCGCCGAAAGATGGCCAGCCCCCCGCCGGAATCCCCGATGGTGCCGGTGACATAGACGGCATCACCCACCCGCGCGCCGTCGCGGCGGATCATCCGGCCTTGCGGCACAAAGCCGAAGGCGGTGACAGCGATGCTGAGCGGGCCGTCGCTGGCGCCGGTATCGCCGCCCAGCAGCGAGATGCCGAATTCTTGCTGGTCCTGGCCCAAGCCGCCAGCGAAACCGGCCAGCCAGTCGGGCGTGATGGTATGGGGCAAGGACAGGTTCAGAAGATAATGCGCCGGCACCGCGCCTTTGGCGGCCAGGTCCGACAGATTGACCCGCAGCGCCTTGCGGGCGATGTCCCCGGAAGGATCAAAGGCGAAGAAGTCCACCCCTTCGGTGATGGTGTCGGTGGTGACGACCAGATCCTGGCCGGGCCGTGAGGGCAGCAGCGCGGCATCGTCTTTGAGAGAGAATGAACCTTCTCCCGCCAATGGCGCAAAATAACGATCAATGATGTCAAACTCGTCCATTTCGCGACTATAAACGAAAACGGCGGCGCTGTTGCCAGCGCCGCCGCCTCCAATTGGCCTTATGAGCCGATTAGTCGCCTGTCGCTTCGAAGTTGTGCAGGATCGGCGGGCGCGGGTTGAACGGCACACGGGTCGACCAGGGCGCGGCGGGATCGTCGCCGGCACGGTGCCAACGGCCCTGGGCGGCGATCATCACGTCACCCGGATCGCAATTGAAGTATGGCAGGCCTTCCACCTTCATGCCGATCTTGCCTTCCATGATGAACCAGAACTCGGTCCAGCCGACATGGAAATGGCCCTTGTTGGTATCCGGCGGCACGGGCGCACCCTTGCCACGCAGGATGTTGGAGGTGAAGTGGTCGTCCCACACGAACTTGCCGCCATAGGGCTTATCCGTGCCGTTGAACTCCTTCATATAGTCCACATAGATCGGGTTGGACTCCTTCTCCTTGGCCGGGCCGGTCAGGTTGGTGACCTTGACATAGGTCATGCCCTTGATCGGATCGGGGGTCTCGCTGACCGGATAGAGCGGCACCGAGCCGGTCTGGCGCACTTCAAAGCGCAAGGCTGGTGTCGATCCGACATTTTCCAGCGTGTAGAGGTGGCGGAAGGGCACATTGACCATGAAGCCCTTGGTCGCGGTGAAGGACGGATAGCCGTCGATCGTCACCTTGATCGAACCGTCCCAGACGATGAACACCACCCGGTCATCCGGATACATTTTCTGCTTGGTCTTCTTGCCGGGGGCGATGGAAATGTAATCGCCTTCCTGGTCCTTGTTGCGCACGATGGGCTGCACCCAGTCGGCCTCGCCCTTATGGGACGCCAGGATTTCCGAAAGCTTCCAGTGCGGCTTGTTCGGCGCGACATAGGGCGTCGGGACGGTCGGCTTGGGCGACCAAAAGATGGCGCCCTTGGGGAAATTCGTCGTCGGCGAGTCTTACTTGCCAAGGAACTGGGCAGAGGCGGGCAGCGAAAGCGCCACCGCCGCGGCGGCAGCCGTCAGCAGGATGTTACGGATCGTCATCGTCATTACTCACTCCCAGGGTTGAACTGTTGAAGAATTAAACCGCGGCCCGCGCGGTGTCCGGCAGGAAGAAGTCGCGCTTCTTGATATCCACGAAACTCCACCTGATTTTTGTTTATGGCTCGGACCTTGCATTGCATTTGTGGCGGTCGCAAGACCGCCACAGGCGCTAAAAGCCTTCGCAATTGCAGCAGGCGGCGGTTCCCACCGCCCGCTTCACGCCGTCACACTGGCATCTTTCGCTTGGTGTGTTCCCGGCCCAAAATCGCGGATTCCTCACCACCTTCAATCACCATGGCGCCGTCATCGATCTGGCCGATGACATAGTCCAGTGCCTTGGGGTCGGTGCTGCCGGCGTTGAGGAACATCACCTTGTTCTTCTTGCACAGGTCCAGCACCCTTTTGCGCACCGCCACCATCTCCGGCATGCCGATGATGTTGGGCGGCCGCGAGCCGTCCTCGGGCATCACGTCCAGTCCATAGAGCCAGTAGCTGTGATCGCCGGGGCCCCACTCCGCCATCGACAGGCCGGGCAGCGCCAAAGTTCCTTCGACCTGCTGGTCGGCATAAGTGTCCTCGATCTTCACGCCGAAGATCAGTTCCCCTTTGGGATTGAGCGGCCACAGATCGGCGACATGATTGTACTTGAACAG
>JAEKMB010000030.1 GCA_019508105.1 Alphaproteobacteria bacterium | reverse complement strand
ATTCTGGGGTTCTGGATGACCCGAGGGTGTATGATACAACCGGTGCCATCGTGCCCCGGTCCCCTGGTGCCAGTTCAGGGAATGCTTACCAATTCCATATGTCCGTCCGAGCGCACACATTGAAGAATGTGCCGAGTTACGACCTGACGGAGGCAGTGGAAGATATATGTTTTAGCGTTTCGGGTGCCGGTCCGGGCCTTTTCGAAGACCCAGCGTACGACGTTGTGTCTAATTCGGCTGCGATACCCCGTGATGAAATCACGAAGGCACTTGGGCCTCGGCCACTGTTGGCGCCCCGAAGTAAAAGCCGATGACCGCTTTGCGCCAAAAGCGCGAGATTTAGGCAATAATTGTTTGACACTTACGGAGGTGATGCGTCGGCATCCCGCGACGTGCAACGCCTTCTAGTGTCAGCGGTGACTACGGCGAAAATCTTCTGCCTCGGAAAGTACATCCTCGAGGCTGCCGGGACCGGGCGACCAACTCTTTGCCCGCTTTGCTTGCCGATCTAAATTTTCCACACTGGTCGCTTGCTTAACTTGCTGAGTAGTCGGCAGGATTTCGGCTCGTTCAGCCAAATCTGCGCGCTGCTCCGCCAAGGCAGAGAAATAAGCTGCACGATCGACATTGCGCGCCAGAACCTCGCCTTTGATGTAGGCCCACCCAACGTTAGAAAGGGCAATGGCATTTCCTTGTTCAGCCGCCTTAACGCTCCACTGCAGGCCCTGATATCGGTCCTGAGTGACGCCGCGTCCAGAGTTATACATATATCCAAGCTCCATCTGGGCAATGGGATTGGCGGCAGCGGCTGCCTGGCTGTAGAGGGCGAAGGCCTTGATATCGTCCTGCGTCACACCAAGTCCTCGCATATAGGCCCGTCCAAGGAGGACTTCGGCGACAATATTTCCGGATGTAACCGCTTTTGTGAGCCAAGCAACTCCCGCCGCCATGTCTTGCATGCCGGTACAATCTTGCATGAGCAGTTGCCCCATCGCCCGTTGGGCATGAAGTTTGCGCGAGCAACGGCAAACTCCCGATTGCGATCGGCGGCACTTCCTGCCGCTACGCTCGGGCTTGTGGGCGGCTCGATTTCAGGGGGGGGCCCAGAATCGGTGCAGGCGGTAGTTATGGTAACGGTGTTGGGCTGACCGAACGCAACGGTGCATGTGAGCACGGAGAACAATAACGTGAAGGTGGCGCGCATTCCGGGGCTCCCTCAATTTTCACAGTTTAATACGATTCAGTGTGCTCCGCTATTTGCTGTTAGTTAACCTGACAAAATGTCGGCTTTGCAGACATCGTCCATGGACATCGGAAAACGCTGAGCGCTGTGAATGTCAGGTCAAAAGCGGTCATTCGCGCAGTGATTTGGATACGGCCGAGCAGGGAGCGGCCTAAGGGCCGCTGAGGCCCGCGCCTCGCAATGCTCGGCGCTTCTCGCGCCCGTCGGCCGCTGTCGCGGCCGACACCTGATATCAGCACCGAGGCTTAAATGATGGTTCGAGCGCCCTATCGGGGCGCGAGAACCATCATCATCTGCCGGCCTTCCATCTTCGGATACTGTTCCAGCTTGGCGAAGACTTCGGTGTCTTTCTGCACCCGCGTCAGCAGGTCCATGCCCAGATGCTGGTGGGCCATTTCGCGGCCGCGGAAGCGCAAGGTGACCTTGACCTTGTCGCCATCGTCGAAGAAGCGCTTCATGGCGCGCATCTTCACGTCGTAATCATGATCGTCGATGGTGGGGCGCATCTTGATCTCCTTGATCTCGATGACCTTCTGCTTCTTGCGGGCCTCGTTGGCCTTCTTCTGCTGTTCGTATTTGTACTTGCCATAGTCCATCAGCTTGCAGACCGGCGGCTTGTTGTCGGGAGAGACCTCGACCACGT
This sequence comes from Alphaproteobacteria bacterium, assembly GCA_019508105.1. Taxonomy (GTDB): domain Bacteria; phylum Pseudomonadota; class Alphaproteobacteria; order Micropepsales; family Micropepsaceae; genus Rhizomicrobium. The sequence goes on along the minus strand of JAEKMB010000030.1, from coordinate 4,080 downwards.
CGAAGCCTTTTTCCTCGCCCAGCGCCAATGCCTCGTCCAGGCCGATCTCGCCATATTTGTGGCCGTCGTCGCCGATCAGGAAAATGGTTTTGGCGGTGATTTCGTCGTTGATGCGCGGTCCATCCTTGGCCGGCGGCGGGGCATTACCCTGAAAACGTCTGGGAACTATGACTCTCTCCTGTGTTTACGTCCCGACAAGACACAACAACGGCTTCGCGAGACAATTGGCCGGCCTCGCGAAACACATTTCGGATCATTGGCGCGGTTGGGTCTCTCGTGGGCCGCTCGAACGAAGGTCGGGCGGGACGGCTTCGGCGGCTAGCATAGAAATTGCCGCCTCCAGCGCAAGGCTTTCCTGCCCCTCAGCCCCCAGTTTTCGCAAGGTAATTGTGCGATTTTCGGCCTCCCGGCGGCCCAAAACCATCAGATTGGGGGTTTTGGCCAGGCTGTGCTGGCGCACCTTGTAATTGACGGTCTGGTTCTCGGTATCCAGCACCACGCGCAGGCCGGCCGCTTTCAGCGCCGCCACCACGTCCCGGGCATAGGGATCGGCGTCCGCCACCACCGTGGCGACCGCCACCTGCACCGGCGCCAGCCACAGCGGGAACTTGCCGGCATGGTGTTCGATCAGCACGCCGATGAAGCGTTCCAGCGAGCCGACAATGGCGCGGTGGAGCATCACCGGCGCATGGCGGGCGCCATCGGCGGCGATGTAACCGGCCCCCAGCCGCTCGGCGGTGTTGAAGTCCACCTGCAGGGTGCCGCACTGCCAGTCCCGGCCAATGGAATCGCGCAGCACAAATTCCAGCTTGGGGCCGTAGAAGGCGCCTTCGCCCGGATTGATAACATAATCCAGGCCGGCCGCTTTGGTGGCGGTTTCAAGTGCCTGTTCCGCTAGGTCCCACACCGCGTCGCTGCCGATGCGGTTTTCGGGGCGCGTCGCCAACTTCACNNNCAGGCCAGCAGCAGCCGGCAGAAGGAAGTGGTCTCGGGCGTGATCTGTTCATGGGTGCAGAAGATATGGGCGTCATCCTGCACAAAACCGCGCACCCGCATGATGCCGTGCAGGGCCCCGGACGGCTCATAGCGGTGGCAGGCGCCGAATTCCGCCATCCGGATGGGCAGCTCGCGATAGGATTTCAGCCCTTCATTGAAGATCTGCACATGCGCCGGGCAGTTCATCGGCTTGACCACCAGGGTGCGGTTCTCGTCTTCCACTTCGGCGATGAACATGTGTTCGCGGTAATTTTCCCAATGGCCGCTGGCTTCCCACAATTTGCGGTCCAAGAGTTGCGGCGTCTTCACCTCGATATAGTCGGCCCGCACCAGCTGGCGGCGGATATAATTTTCCAGCGCCCGGTAAAGCGTATAGCCGTTGGCGTGCCAGAAGATCTGCCCGGTGGCGACTTCCTGGATATGGAACAGGTCCATCTCCTTGCCGATCTTGCGATGATCGCGCTTCTCGGCTTCCTCGATGCGCGTGAGATAGGCGTCGAGCTCCTTCTTGTCGCGCCAGGCGGTGCCATAGATGCGCTGCAACTGGGCGTTCTTGGCATCGCCGCGCCAGTAGGCGCCGGAGATCTTGGTCAGCTTGAAGGCATCGCCGATTTCGGCGGTGGTGCGAAAATGCGGGCCGCGGCACAGGTCATGCCAGTCGCCATGCCAATAGATCGAGACATCCTCGCCCGCCGGAATGGATTGGATCAGTTCGGCCTTGAAGCTTTCACCGATCCCCTTGAAATGCTCCACCGCCTGGTCGCGCGGCCACACCTCGCGGCGGGTGGGCAGCCCCGCCTTGATGATCTTGCGCATCTCCTCTTCGATTTTCGGCAGGTCCTCGGGCGTGAAAGGTTCGGCCCGGGCGAAGTCGTAATAAAAGCCGTCCTCGATCGCCGGCCCGATGGTGACCTGGGTGCCGGGATAAAGCGCCTGCACCGCCATGGCCAGCACATGCGCCATGTCATGGCGGATCAGCTCCAGCGCCTCCGGGTCCTTCTTGGTGATGATGCGGATCTTGGCATCCTGTTCGATGGGCCGGAACAGGTCATATTCCTGGCCGTTTACCAGGATGATCAGGGCGGCCTTGGCCAGGCCTGGCCCGATGGCGGCGGCGATCTCGCCCCCGGTCACGCCCGCAGGAAAGGTCAAAGCCTTGCCGTCGGGCAAGGTGACTGTGACCTGTTTGGGAGCAGCGGACACGGGAGTCTCCATGGGATTCTTCAACGGAAGCGGACCTTTGGCCCCTGTCGGCGCCCCCGTCAAGTGCGGCCCTTGCCGATCTATTACAACTGTAGTAGAAATTGCGTCATGCCCGCGCCAGGCAGACAATCACCCCTCGCGGGGCACATGGAGGAAGTCATGAGAAAAGCTGTGATCGCAGCGGCGCTGCTCACCCTGGCCGCGCCTGCCTATGCCGAGAATATCTGCCTCGATACCCGTGAGATCGTCTCCAACACATCCAGGGACGGCAAGACCATGGTGTTCAAGATGCGGGACGGCCGCGTCCTGGTGAACCATCTGCATGGCAGTTGCCCGGACTTGAAATTCCAGGGCCTGGCCTGGCAACTGCACAGCGGCGACACCAGGGTCTGCGAGAATGAGCAGAGCTTCCAGGTGCTGCAGTCCATGCAGACCTGCACCCTGGGCCGCTTCGACATGCCCGACCGCCAGGCCAGCAAGTAACACCGGTTCAAACACAAAGGCCCGCCGGGTTTTCGGCGGGCCTTTTTGCGTCTGAAGGTCAAAGGAACCGGTTCCCCACGGTTCCCCTCCTATCCGGCTCAGCGGCATCCAAAAACAGCACGAAACGTTACCAGTTCCAGAGGGTGCCACTGTTGGAGAGCATCATGAAAAAGACTGGAATCATCGCCATCGGCCTGACTGCCCTGGCCATCTCGGCCTGTGCGCCGGCCTATTATGACCGTTACGACCGTCCCTATGACCGCTATGGCTATTACGGCAGCCGCGACCGGGACTATGACGGCGTGCCGAACTATGCCGACCGCCGCCCCAATGATCCCTATCGCTATTGACGCGCCCGCTTGAAGCAAAGGGCCCGGTGGCGCACCGGGCCCTTTTTGTTATTTGCCTCCGCCCAAATAATCGCCTTTGCCCAGCGCTACGCCCTTGTTGCGCAGGATGCCGTAGGCGGTGGTGATGTGGAAATACACATTGGGCAGAACGAACTTGCCGACATAATCGGCGCCGTTGAATTCGAATGTGGTGTTGGGGAATTTCAGCACGATCTCCTTGTTCTCCGAACCCGTGAAGCTTTTGCGATCCAGGCTCTTGAGAAAGGCGATGGTCTTGGCCACCCGCGCCCGCAAGTCGGCGAAGCTGGTCTCGGTGTCTTCATATTTGGGGATCTCGACCCCCGCCAGCCGCGCGCCGCAGCCCTTGGCGCCATCGGTGGCGATATAGACCTGGGCCTTGAGCGGCAGCATGTCCGGCGCCAGCCGTGCCTCGCTGGGATCGATGCCGCCATGGGCCTCACCCTTGGCGAGGATGGTGGACAGGCCCCCCAGCATGTGGATCAGCGGCGGAATGGAGGCGTCGTAGATGTCATAGGCCATAATGTCTTCCCTCGAATGTTGTGTGGGCCCTATGTGGGAACCGGCGGGGCGAATTGAAGGGCAAATCGCCATGGTTTCAACCCTGATGCCATAAGGGACTTGGCCGGGGACTTGAGGGACGGGACATTCCGGCCTAGGAAGCGGAGCCTTTCATGTAAGACGCGCCATGACCGACGAAACACCCGCCGCCCAGACCGTGCCCGACCGGCTCTCTACCAACCCGGCCAGCCCCTTCCACAATCCCGAGCTCCTGGAGCGCGGCGTGGGCGTGAAGTTCAACGGCGTCGACCGCAACAATGTCGAGGAATATTGCGTCAGCGAGGGCTGGGTGCGCCTGGCGGTGGGCAAGACGGTGGACCGCAACGGCAATGCCATGACGGTCAAGTACAAGGGCAAGGTCGAGCCGTATCTGCGTTAACCCGAATTCAGCATGACCGCGGGCGAGGGAACTTTGAACCCCGCGGCTCCCTTGGGAAAATGCCGCAGATTTCTGGCGAGTTGGAACATC
>JAEKMB010000029.1 GCA_019508105.1 Alphaproteobacteria bacterium | reverse complement strand
CGGCTCCGGCGGCGCTTCCCGCGCGGGCAGCGGGGTATCCATCTTCTGCGGCTCCGGGGCGGGCGGCGCCTGGGCCGCGACATTGGTGGTGTCGGCGATGGTCACCAGGTCCACCGGCACGACATGGCTGTCTTCGGGACTGTTGAAGTTGCGGTGAAAGGTGAAGAGCAGCGCCGCCAAAATCAGTCCATGGAACAGCAGCGAACCGACCACGCCATAGCGCGGCCCGCGCGCCGTGGTGGGGCGCATGCGCCGCATGGGGGTTCGTGCCGCCACCTTATTGCGCGTCGGGCTTTGGCTTTGGGACATCGGTTACCAGTCCGATATGGGTGAATCCGCTGGCGGCCAACAGGCCCATCACCTGCATCACCTTGCCGTAATTGGCCTGGGTATCGCCGCGCACGAAGATGCGCTGATTATAGCCGTTGGAGGCGATGGCGGTGAGCCTGTCCACCAGGGCGGCTTCGGGCACCTGCTCCTTCTGCAGGAAGATGGCGCCGTCACGCCGCACCGTGATGGACAGGGGCTCGCGGTCCTGGCCTAGCGCCGGCGCCTTGGTCTTGGGCAGATCGACCGGAACACCCACGGTCAAAAGCGGCGCCGTCACCATGAAGACGATCAGCAGCACCAGCATCACATCCACAAAGGGTGTAACATTGATTTCCGCCATGACGCGGCGGCGCATCCGGCCGCGGCCGCGCGAGGAAGTGTGCTGGATGCCGGCGGCCATCAGCGGGCCTTTTCGTCGAGCTGGCGCGACAGGATGGCGGAGAACTCGTCCGCGAAGGCGTCGAGCTGGTTCACATAGCGACCGATCTCGGCCACGAAACGGTTGTAGAAGATCACCGCCGGAATGGCGGCCAGCAGGCCCATGGCGGTGGCGAACAGCGCCTCGGCAATGCCGGGCGCCACCACGGCCAGGGTGGTGTCATGGCGCGCGGCGATGGCGGAGAAGCTGTTCATGATGCCCCACACCGTGCCGAACAGGCCAACAAAGGGCGAGACCGAGCCGATGGTGGCCAGCATGCCCAGATTCTTCTCGATGCCGTCCACCTCGCGCAGGATGGTGACGCTCATCGCCTTTTCAATGCGCTCCTTGACGCCGGGCAGCAGGGACTCGCGCAACGGGTTGGTGCCTTCAAAGGCACGGCGCCATTCGCGCAGCCCGGCGATGAACATGGCGGCCAGGGGATGATCATTCTTGGCCGCGAAGGCCTGGTAGAGTTCGTCCAGCGACTGGCCCGACCAGAACAGCTTTTCGAACCGCCGCGCCTTGCGCTTGAGGTTCGACAGGGTCACCAACTTGTTGAAAATGATGGTCCAGGACCAAAGTGAGGCCAGCAAGAGCAGGATCATCACCGCCTTCACGATGATGTCGGCGCGCATGAACATCGAAACCACGGAGAAGCTGCCCAGCACGTCGCCCGCTGCACCGTTGCTGGCGCTGGCGCCGGCCGGCGGCGCCAGATCCTGGCTTTGGGCGGCAGGGCCGACCGGGGCTGCGATGGGCGCGCTCTGGACCCCTTGCGCCTGGGCCAGGGAGGCCGCGGCGGTCAGAATCAGGAAGGCTGTGACGATCTGCTTGATCATGGAATAACCTTTTGGCGCCAACGAGCTAACACAGGCTAATGGGGGGCGATGGTGGCCGGAATATGACGAATATTCTCAAGTTTCTGCCGTGGTCACGTAAGGCGCAAGAGTCTCCAGCACGTTTTTGGGCAACCGCTGCAGCTTTCCCGTTAACGTGATCATGCAGGCTTCGATCCGGCCTTCCACCAGTAGCACTTGGCCACAGAAGATTTTCTGGACCACATTCATCCGGGCGCCGGTCACGGCGGTCAGCACCGAATGCACCGCGATCTGGTCGTCCAGCCGCGCGGGGCGGTGATATTCCACTGCGATGCGGCGGATCGCCCAGGCGGAAGGTTCCGCATCGTTCAAGTTGGCGCGGGAGATGCCGGCCAAGCGGAAGAACTCGGTGCGGCCGCGCTCCATATAGCGCAGGTAATTGGCATGATAGACCACCCCGGACAGGTCGGTGTCCTCGTAATAGACCGCGATCGGCAGGATGTGGGTCTTGCCGTCAAAATGACCCAGACCTTTCACGCCTGTCATGTTGCTCCTCGCGCCCGCACATAGGTTTCCATGGGCTTGCCATGATAGCGGGCATCCTGCCCCCGGTGAAAACCGAAACGCGCCGCCACTTTTCGGGAGATTTCGTTGGGCGGATTGATCATGCACCAGGTCTGCGGGGCGGGGATATGGCGATCCGCCCATTCGAAAGCCGCCGTCAGCGCTTCACCTGCCAGTCCCTTGCCGTGACGATCCGGCGCAATCACCCATGCCGCTTCCGGCGCATCGCGATAAGGCACCTCGATCGCCCGCTTGGCCTGCATAAAGCCGACCGCGCCGATATAGCGGTCGGTCTGTTTTTCCGCGACTCCCCATATGCCATAGCCGAATAAATGCCATTGCCCGATCGCCCGCTGAAATCTCAGCCAGCACATTTCCTCGTCATAGCCATAGCCTTCGAAATCGCGCGTGGTGCGTGGGTGCGCCCATATCTCGGCATGGGCTGCAAAATCCGAAAGCTGATAGCCGCGCAGATACAGGCGCTCGGTTTCAAGCACCGGGATCATTCATCATCGCCCGCAAAGAGGCCGGTCTGGACCGCGCCTTGCGGCGGCGAGGCCAGGCCCAGATGACCATAAGCCGCCGAGGTCAACATGCGGCCGCGCGGCGTGCGCTGCACCAGCCCCTGCTGCATCAGATAGGGTTCGACAATATCCTCGATGGCGTCGCGCGCCTCGCCCAGCGCGGCGGCGATGGTCTCGATCCCCACCGGGCCGCCGCTGAAATTCTCCGCAATCAACGTCAGATAGCGGCGGTCAAAGGCATCCAGCCCCTTGGCGTCCACTTCCAGCCGCGTCAAGGCGGCATCGGCGATCCTGGCATCCACTCTGGCGTGCTTGGCGACGGCGGCGAAGTCGCGCACCCGCTTGAGCAACCGCCCGGCGATGCGCGGGGTGCCGCGGGAGCGGGCGGCGATCTCGTGGGCGCCGTCCTTGGTCAGCCCCAGGCCCAGCACCCTGGCGCCCCGCTCCACGATGGAGAGGAGTTCATCGGG
>JAEKMB010000028.1 GCA_019508105.1 Alphaproteobacteria bacterium | reverse complement strand
CCGGCTCGCAAAGATAGGTATGGTCGTCCAGAAAGCCCTGGTAGAAGTGGATCCGGCTTTTGCGGATTTCCGATTTCAGCACCAGGTGAGTGATCAGTTCATAGCGGGGAAACCACAAATGGGCGTCGCCATCCTGGGCGAAGCGCACCCGCACATCGCCCGTGGTCTCGTCCAGATAGCTGGTGGCGCCCATCAACAGGTCGCCGATCACCCGGCCGCGCGCATCATAAAGGGAGCGCCGCTTGAGCGGCGGACTGCGATAATCGGGGACGCTGAGGCGGAAGGTGCCGCCGGGCTTGAGCACCCGGTAAATCTCGTCCAGCACAAAAGGCACTTTGTCGAACGGCAGATGCTCGAGCACGTCCTGGGCCTGGATCTTGGCGATGCTGTTGTCGGCATGGGGCAGGGCGGCGCCAAGATCATGGCGGATCTCCCGGTCATGGGCGGGCTCCAGCGCCAGGCCGATAAAGTTGGGAATCTGGTACTGGCGCTCATGCAGTCCCAGGCTGCCGAAATAGAGATATTGCTCCATGGGCCGCATCTTCCAATGCAGCGCCAGCCCCTGCAAGTTGCCGGGCTAGGTCAGATAATCAGGTCGACCGGCTGATGCTGCCGCGTGTCGTCCGGCGCCTTTCCGGGATCATCCTCGGGCAGGGTGCCCGAGAGCCAGCTGGCGCGCTTTTCCAGCGCTTCGGCCGCCATCAGGTAAAGGACCTGGTCACCCTTGCACAGCGTGTCGTCCGCCAGCAGACGAAGCTTCGCCGCCACCGACAACAGGTTTCGCAAGTCCCGTGCATGGGCCAGATATGCCATGCGGCCAATAACGTCCGGGGCAGTGCCGAAGCAGCGGCAAAGTGCGGTTTTTGGTAAAGGTTGGATGAAATGGAAGCTTCAAAACGGGCAACTACCCAGGTTCAGGCTTGTAATTGCTGCGCTGCAACATAATATATGGAACCCTCCATGTGGCGAAAATTGGTGACCTCTATGCGGTTTGACGGATTTGGCCCCGGGTTGAAGACGGACTCTCTCAAGGCCCGCACCAGTCCGCGGGTGACCCCGTTGGCCGAGGCCCCCTTTGCTCCCAATCCCGGCAATCTGCGCATGTTCCGCTACCTGCCGCGCGGCCTGAAGGCCGGCGCGCCGCTGGTGGTGGTGCTGCATGGCTGCGGCCAGACCGCCAGCGGCTATGACCTCGGCACCGGTTGGTGCTCGCTTGCCGAAGAGCTGGGTTTTGCCGTGCTGGCGCCCGAGCAGAAGGCGGTCAACAACCCCAACACCTGCTTCAACTGGTTCAATCCCGAGGACATCACCCGGGGCGAGGGGGAGGCGGCCTCCATCGCCGCCATGATCCAGACCGTGATCGAGACCCATCGCCTGGATGCGGGACGTGTGTTCATCACCGGCCTGTCCGCGGGCGGGGCGATGGCGTCGGTGATGCTGGCCACCTATCCCGAACGCTTCGCCGGCGGCGCCATCATCGCAGGACTTCCTTTCGGGGCGGCGGCCAATGTGCGCGATGCGCTGGAAAGCATGCGCGCTGCGCCCCTGAAGACGCCGCAGCAATGGGGCGATGCGGTGCGCGCGGCTTCCGATTATCGCGGCCCCTGGCCGCGCATCTCCATCTGGCATGGCGGCATGGACACGGTGGTGAACCTTAACAATGCCCAGGCCAGCGCGGCGCAATGGGCCGATCTGCATGAGCTCTCGCTTGCGGCCGCCAAGCAGGAGATGATGGATGGCGCCGTGCGCCTGCGCTGGGACAGCCGGCTGGAGGTCTATACGCTTGCCGGCCTGGGCCATGGCACGCCGATCGATTCAGGCGATGTCGGCCAGCCAGGTCCCTTCATCCTGGAGTCCGGCATTTCCTCCACCCGCCATATCGCGGAGTTCTGGGGCCTGGTGCCGGCCGCCGCAAAGCCCGCATCCAGGCCGGCGCGCCCATCGCAGCCGGTTTTGCCCTATGTTGAAAAGGTACTGACGCAGGCATCCGGGCATCCGGTGCAAGCGGATGTGGTGGAAGGCGTGATCCGCCGCGCCCTGAAGGCGGCAGGGCTGCTGCGGCGCTAGAGGCGCCCGACCAGTATCAGGATCAGCACGATCAGCAGCACCAGGCCCAGGCCGCCGGACGGGCCGTAACCCCAGCCGCTGGAATAGCCCCACATGGGCACCGAGCCCACGATCGCGAGTATCAGAACAATCAGCAATATCAGACGCAACATGGAGTCCTCCCTTATTATGGGGGCGGTAACGCACCAGTTCCGCCTAAGTTCAAGGCAATCGCGCAGCTAGCCATCCCGTGAAGGCTTACGGTACGCTGGGACCATGGCCGATCCCGCTTCCGTCCTCGAAACCCGCCGTCACCAGATGTTTCCCGAGCTGGGGGATCATGATTTTGCCCGGCTGCGCCGCTTCGGCGAGGTCCGCAGCTTTCCTGCCGGCACGCCGATCATGAAGGCGGGCGAGGTAGCCGCCGGCCTGGCCTTCATCCTCAAGGGCAGGATCGCCGTACGCCAGGGCGGAGCAGTGTCGCACCGGGAGCCCATCGTCACCCACGGGCCCGGCAGCTTCCTGGGCGAGCTGGCGCAGTTGTCCGACCGCCCGGCGCTGGTGGACGCGATGGCCGAAGGCGATGTCGAAGCCATTATCGTGCCGGCCCAGCGTCTGCGCGATGTGCTGGTGCAGGAAGCCGAACTGGGCGAGCGCATCATGCGCGCCCTGATCCTGCGCCGCGTCGGCTTGCTGCAAGCCGGGCAGACGGGGCCGATCCTGATTGGGCCCTTCGGCAGCAGCGACATGCTGCGGCTGGAAAATTTCCTCACCCGAAACGGCCATCCCCATCGTGCGCTGGATTCGGTCCATGACGCCTGCGCCCATACCTTGCAGGCCAGGTTCGCCATTCAGACCGAGCATCTGCCCATCGTGCTGTGCCCGGACGGCCGCATCCTGCGCAATCCCAGCGAGAGCGAGCTGGCGCGCTGCATCGGGCTGCTCAAGCCCATCAATCCCGACACGATCTATGACACCGCCATCGTGGGCGCAGGTCCCGCCGGCGGCATCTCAGGCTTGGCGCTGATGGCGCGGGCATACAACCAGGCCCAGAAATTCGGCGCCGAGATCGCGATCCCCGAGGAAAGCAAGACCCTGTTGCCGGGCGGTTCGCCCTTCCAGCTCGCCCTGGGCAATGGCGAGACGGTGCGGGCGCGCAGTCTGGTGCTGGCCAGCGGGGCGCGCTATCGCCGGCTGGATATTCCCAATCTGGGAGAGTTCGAAGGCTCCTGCGTGCATTATTGGGCCAGCGCGGTGGAAACGCGTCTTTGCGCCGGCCAGGACGTGGCGCTGGCAGGCGCCGGCAATTCGGCGGGCCAGGCGGTGGTGTTCCTGGCCGGCAAGGTCAAGAAGCTCTGGATGGTGGTGCGCGGCAAGGATCTGGAAAGCACCATGTCGCAATATCTGGTGGACCGCATTCGCGCTTTGCCCAATGTCGAAGTGGTCACCCGCACCGAAATTTGCGGCTTTGAAGGCGACGAAGGCACGCTAAACAAAGTGCGTTTCCGCAATCGCGACACCGGCGCGGAGGAAAGTTGCGACATCAGGCACGTCTTCTCCTTCATCGGCGCCGAACCCAACACCGACTGGCTGACCGGCGCCGGCATTGCGCTGGATGACAATGGCTTTGTCATCACCGGCGCGGGCAATGATCATTTGCTGGCCACCAGCCGCGACGGCATCTTTGCCGTGGGCGATGTGCGCTGCGGCTCGGTCAAGCGGGTGGCGGCGGCGGTGGGCGAAGGCTCGACCGTGGTGTCGGCCCTTCATGCCTATCTGGCGCGGCAACGCAGCGTCCTGGCGGAAGCCGCGCAATGAGCGATGACTTTTGCGCCCATCTGGATACGATTCAAAAGGTCTCGCCGGGGAGCAAAGGCTGCGAAGAGTGCCTGGCGCTGGGCTGGGAATGGTTTCACCTGCGGCTCTGCCGCGCCTGCCGCCATGTCGGCTGCTGCGACCAGTCGCGCGGCAAGCATGCCACCCGCCATTTTCATCGCAGCAAGCATCCCATCATCGAAGGCTATGATCCGCCCGAAGGCTGGGGCTGGTGCTATGTCGAGGAGGTGATGTTCGATTTGGGCAAGAACGTCACGCCACAGCTTGGCCCCATTCCGCGTTACTATTAGGCAACCAGCCCCTGAGGACATGATGCACGAGAAAATCCGCGAAGGCTTTGATGTGTTCCTGCACGATGGGGCAAAATCCTTCGGCGCCGTGCGCCAGGTGCGCAAGACCGAACTGGTGGTCTATGTCGAGAATGCCGGTGACTTCGAAATTCCGCTCAGCGCCGTCAAGGACGCCGAGGCCGAGAAAGTGATTCTGGATTCGGGCAAGCTGGACCCGAAGTTGAAAGAAGCGATCCGGCGCGCACATGCGGGCGAAGATCCGCGCATTCCATAAAAAAGCTTGGGGGGATGATGAGAAAATTGTTTTTGTGCCTGGCGCTGCTGGCGCTGGCGGCGCCGGTACAAGCGCGCGAAGTCTGGACCAGGGATCAGGCCAACGCCTGGTATGGCAAGCAGAAATGGCTGGTGGGCAGCAACTATATCCCCGCCGATGCCATCAACCAGCTGGAGATGTGGCAGGCGGGCAGTTTCAATCCCGTGCAGATCGACAAGGAGCTGGGCTGGGCGCAAGGGCTGGGCATGACCACCATGCGGGTATTCCTGCATGATGCGCTGTGGGCGCAGGACGCGCCCGGCTTCAAGAAGCGCATGGACGCGTTTCTGGCGATCAGCGCCAGACACGGCATCAAGCCGCTGTTCGTGTTGTTCGACAGTTGCTGGGATCCCAATCCGAAATTGGGACCGCAGCATCCGCCCATTCCCGGAGTGCACAATTCCGGCTGGGTGCAGGGACCGGGCGCGCAGGCGCTGGCTGACCCGGCGCAAATCCCTCGCCTGCAATCCTATGTGAAGGACATTGTCGGCAGCTTTGCGCATGACACACGCATCCTGGGCTGGGATGTGTGGAACGAGCCGGACAACAGCAATGCCAGTTCCTATCCCGACACCAGCCAGGCGCGCTACGGCCAGGTCGCCGCCCTGTTGCCGCGGGTGTTTGAATGGGCGCGTTCGGCCGACCCCATACAGCCGCTGACCAGCGGCATCTGGCATCATGATCATTGGGAGAACTTGGCCGGGCTCAACAGCGTGGAGAAGACCCAGCTCACCCAGTCCGATGTGATCAGCTTTCACGACTATAGCTGGCCGGAGACCTTCGAGGCGCGGGCGATATCGCTGCAAGGCTATGGCCGCCCCATCATCTGCACCGAATACATGGCGCGGGGCGCGGGCTCGACCTTCGACACCATCCTGCCCATCGGCAAGCGGCGCAATGTCGGCATGATCAATTGGGGCTTCGTCAACGGCAAGACCCAGACCGACATGCCGTGGGACAGCTGGCAGCGGCCTTACACCTTGCGGCCGCCGACCGTGTGGTTCCACGATATCTTCCGCGCCGACGGCACGCCGTACCGGTTGCGGGAGGTCGCCATCATCAAAGGACTCAGCGCCGCGCCGAAAACAGTGGTACCGTCTGAGTGATTTCGGCCTGGGGGTGATGAATGATGTGCCGGCTATTCGCCGCCTTTTTGCTTTGCCTGGTGACAAGCCTTCCAGTGGCGGCCCAGGAATGCAGCGAAAAGATCGCCAGCTTCGATCTGGTCCAGACCGCATATGGCGACATCGTGATACCGGTGATGTTTGGTGACATGCCCGGGCGCATGGCGCTGGATTTTCAGGGTCTGGAGTCGGCGGTCTATGCGAAATCAGTGGATAGGCTGCACCTTCCGGTCAATTTTCTGGGCAAGCGTTTTGAGATCAAATGGGCCGGGGAGCGCATCACCCGGTTCGCCGAA
>JAEKMB010000027.1 GCA_019508105.1 Alphaproteobacteria bacterium | reverse complement strand
GGCACGGCGCTGTTGCATTCCTCCATCGCGCTGGTGCGACGCGGCGCCTTGATCAGCTGGACCATATTGCTGTCGATCCTGACGTTTTCACTCAGCCTGATCGGCACCTTCCTGGTGCGTTCCGGCGTGCTGACCAGCGTGCACGCTTTTGCGGTGGATCCGCGACGCGGCATTTACATCCTGGGCATTATTGCCTTGGCCACCGGCACGGCGCTGGGCCTGTTCGCCTGGCGGGCGCCGGCCATGCGCACCGGCGCGCTGTTTCAACCGTTGTCGCGCGAAGGCGGTCTTGCCGTCAACAACCTGTTCCTGATGGCGGCCACCGCCACGGTGTTCCTGGGGACTTTTTATCCGGTGTTTGTGGAGATCGCCGGCGGCCATTCCATTTCGGTGGGGCGGACTTATTACGAGCTGACTTTTGTTCCTGTGGTGGTGCCGCTGCTGATCCTGGTCAGCTTCGGACCCATGCTGAACTGGAAGCGTAACGTCGCGCGCGAAGTGCTGGCGCGGCTGCGCTGGCCCTTGACCCTGTCAGGCTTGGCTCTGCTTTTTGGTGTGCTGGCCTTCGGTATCGCCCAGATTCTGGCAGCGGCTGGGCTGGCGCTGGGGCTGCTCCTGATCGCCGGCGCCATCGCCATTCCGGCGCGCTATTGGAAGATCAGTTCCCATCTGGGTGGCAATCTGGGGCGTTTCCTGCGCGCCACGCCGCTGGCGGTATGGGGCATGACCGCAGCCCATGCCGGGCTTGGCGTCACCGCCATCGGCATCACCGCCGTCACCGCCTGGCAGTCCAACAAGATATTGGAAATGAAAGTCGGCCAGAGCGTGGAATTGGCGGGCGCGCAATATACGCTCAATTCCATCGGTGATGTGGTGGGTCCCAATTACCAGGCGCAGCAGGCGCGCTTCACGGTCACCAGCCATGCCGGCAGCCGCACCCTGGTGTCGGAACGGCGGCTGTTTCCCGCCAGCCAGACCACCACCACCCAGGCCGGCATCGGCACCGGCTTTTTGGGCAATGTTTACGTCTCCATCGGCGAACAGGGCGCGGGCGGCCTGGTGGTGCGCATCTGGGATCACCCGCTGGTGGACTGGATTTGGGGCGGCGGCTTTTTGATGGTGTTGGGCGGGGCCTTGTCGCTGAGCGACCGCCGCTTCCGCGTCGGTGCGGCGCGGCCGGTGACGCGCGCGGCTGCGGCCAAGGCGTCGGCATGAAGCGCCTTTTGTTCCTGCTGCCGGTGGCGGCCTTCTTCGCCGTGGTGGCCGCCTTTATCGCCGGGCTGCGGCATGATCCGTCACACATCACCTCCACCTTGATAAACAAGCCGCTGCCGCAGTTTGTGCTGCCAGCGGTACGCGACAATCAGGGCCTGGCCAGCGCCGACTTCAGGGGCGAACCGATGCTGCTCAACGTCTTTGCTTCCTGGTGCGTCGCCTGCCGGCTGGAGCACAGCTTGCTGCTGCAGCTCAAGGGTCAGGGCGTCACCATCCAGGGCCTGGACTGGAAGGACGAAGCGGCCGACGGCGCGCGCTATCTGGCCGACAATGGCGATCCCTATATCAAGGCCGGCAACGACAAAAGCGGGCGCACCGGCATCGATCTGGGGGTGGCGGGGGTGCCCGAAACCTTCGTGGTCGATCGCAAGGGGCGGGTTCGCTACAAGATCATCGGCCCCATCGAGGCCGGCGACTGGGAGGAAACCATCAAGCCGCTGCTGCAGCGCCTGCGGTCCGAAACATGAAGTGGCGGTTGGCATTGGCGTTTGCCGTGCTGGCGTCTCCGGCTTTTGCGGTGCTGCCCAATGAGCAATTGACCGATCCCAAACTGGAAGCGCGGGCCCGCGCCATCAGTACCGGCCTGCGCTGCGTGGTCTGCCAGAACCAGACCATTGACGATTCCGATGCCGAACTGGCGCATGACTTGCGCGTACTGCTGCGCCAGCGGCTGAAGGCCGGCGATACCGACCAGCAGGCTATCGCCTTCCTGGTCAACCGCTATGGCGATTACATCCTGCTCAAGCCGCCGTTCCAAACCGAAACCCTGCTCTTGTGGCTGGGGCCGCTGCTGGCACTCCTGGCCGGCGCCGTTGGGGTGGGCTCTTACCTCCGGCGGCGGCGCAACGACGACCCCGTCAGCTTCACCCCTGAAGAACAGGCGCGGCTGGCCGGGCTGCTGAAGGACGACACCACATGATTCTCTGGATGATCCTGACCGTGATGATCGCGCTGGCGGCGGCGGGACTGACCATCCCGCTGGTGCGCCGCTATGAGCAGCGCCCCCAGGCCCGCACTGTGGACATTTTGAAAGGCCAGCTTGGCGAAGTGGATGCGCAAGTGGCCGCCAAGCTGATCGATCCGGCCGAGGCCGACGCCCTGCGCGCCGAAATCAAGCGCCGCATTCTGGTGGAAGACCGCCAGGGCAGCATCGCGGCGCGGCCCTTGCCGCAAGGGGCGATGCCCTGGGTGGCGCTAGGCCTGGTGGCGATCGTCACCCTGTGCGCCACCGCGCTCTATGCCATGATGGGCCATCCCGAACTGACCTCGCGCGTGAGCACCGCCAGCACGACGGCACCCGAGGCCCAGACTGCGGATCCTAAAGCCCATCCGATGGGCGAAGTCTCCAACATGATCGCGGGACTGGAGGCCAAGCTGCAGCAGAATCCGGGGGACGCGCAGGGCTGGCAGATGCTGGCCTGGTCCTATATGCGCACGGGGCGCCCCGCGGACGCGGCCAAGGCCTATGCCCGCGCCGTGGCGATCGATCCGGGCAATGTCGAATATCTGTCGGCGCAGGGCGAAGCGATGGTGCAGTCCGAAGGCAAGGTTTCGGACCAGGCCGCCGCCATCTTCCGCCGCGCCCTGAAGGGCGATCCCGCCGATCCGCGGGCGCGCTATTTCCTGGCCATTCACCGCGACCAGACGGGGGACCATGCCGGGGCGATGAACGATTTTGTGGCGCTGTTGAAATCTGCGCCGCCGGATGCGCCTTGGGCGGCGCAGGTGCGGACTTATGTCGAGGATCTGGCCAAGGAGCAGCACATCGATCTCACCGGCAAGCTGCCGCCGGCTTCATCACCTTCTGGCGCGCCGGGCCCCAACAGCGCCCAGGTCGCCGCTGCGGGTCAAATGTCCGATGCC
>JAEKMB010000026.1 GCA_019508105.1 Alphaproteobacteria bacterium | reverse complement strand
GACCTACAAGGAAGCCCAGGAGTTGGTGGACGAGGGCGTGGATGTCGCCCCGCTGCCGCCGGACCTGGAAGGGGCCAACTGACACGCCGCCCAAGCGGCGTGTCATCCCCGGCGAGCGGGTCCATAGCGACAGCGTATGGACGCCGCGAGGGAAGGGGATCCAGACTGCCTATTACCCTGCGCGGCCGCTCGCTTAAGCTCGCGGCGTTCGCCGCTTTCGCAGGTCCACAGGACCTGCTCACGCCTTTGGCGCCGCGGCTCACGGATACCCGCTTTCGCGGGTATGACAACAGTGGGACATTGGCGATATTGGAAGCTGATTGAGGATTGGGAGACGAATGAACCGCAAATGGGCTGTCCTTCTAATTCTCGTGGGCGTGTCGGGGATTGCGGCCCTCGTTTATTTGCTGACGAAGCCCATTCCCACCCACGCGGTGCTGGTGGATTATTCGACGGGAAAGCCAGTCCCGATCGAGCGGTCCAAGCCATGAAACCCACGGCCCTAGGTCACTGCGCCTGTGCCCCAATTAGCGCTGCGCGACCACCATGTAGTTCACGTCCACATCCGAGCTAAGGCGCCAGTCCCAGCCCAGTGGATCAAAAGAAACCCCCTGTGTTTTCAGGATGGTTAGGCCGCTTTCTTCCAGTGCTACTTTAAGCTCCGTGGGCGGAATAAAGCGGTTCCAGTCATGGGTGCCGCGCGGCAGCCAACCCAGCACATACTCGGCCCCGATCTTGGCCAGGGCCAGGCTCTTGAGGGTCTTGTTCAGGGTGGCCACCAGGGTCAGGCCGCCCGGTTTCACAAGGGCGGTGCAGGCGGCGAGATAAGCGTCCACATCCGCCACATGCTCCACCACCTCCATGTTCAGCACCACGTCGAAGCCGACGCCTTCCTCGACCAGCGCCTCGGCCGTGGTGGCGCGGTAGTCGATCACCAGCCCGGACTGGGCGGCATGGGCGCGGGCCGTGCCGATATTGCGCTCCGAGGCATCGGCGCCGGTGACGGCAAAGCCCAGCCGCGCCATCGGTTCAGCTAGAAGCCCGCCGCCGCAGCCGATATCCAGCAGTGAAAGGCCTTCAAAGGGGCGCAAGGAACGCGCATCGCGCCCGAAATGCGATGCCGCTTCACTGCGGATAAAGCTCAGCCGCACCGGATTGAATTTGTGCAGTGGCGCGAACTTGCCCGCCGGGTCCCACCACTCCGCCGCAATGGCCGAGAATTTGGCGACTTCGGCGGGATCGATGGAGGTCATGCTTCCTCCTCATACCAGACCGAGAACAGCAGCACCGCCGCGCCGGTCGTGGCATCGGTGGGCGTCAGCCTGGTCTCGGTATGGCGGATGGCGATGCGGGCCGGCTCGGCGGACACCCACTGATTGACTTCCCGCACGATAGTGTCCGAATCCTCAGCCCTGAACATCTTGAATTTCATGCCGATTTTCCGCTTACCGGGGTCCCTGTTTTGGAGGGTTGAGCCCCAGGATAACCCCGTCTACATAGGCCGCCACAAACAGCAGGGCAAATCAGGCCCTTAGAGGGATTTGACGTGGCCACCATTGCGATGAAATTCGGCGGCACCTCGGTGGCCGACATCGAGCGTATCCGCCATGTCGCCGCCCTGGTGAAGCGCGAGGTCGAGCGCGGCAACAAGGTTGCCGTGGTGGTTTCGGCCATGGCCGGCGAAACCAACAAGCTGGTGGCCTGGACCAATGACGCCGCCAAGCCGCCGGTCGAGGGCGTGCGCGGCAATATCCTGCAGGCCATTCCCGACCAGCGCGAATATGACGTGGTGGTGGCCGCCGGCGAGCAGATCACCTCGGGCCTGCTGGCCATCACCCTGAACGCCATGGGGGTGAAGGCGCGCTCCTGGCTGGGTTGGCAGGTGCCGATCAACACCAGCGCGGTGCATGGCTCGGCCCGGATCGAAGGCGTGCCGGCCTCGGACATGACGCGCGCCATCGAGAATGGCGAAGTGGCGGTGGTGGCGGGCTTCCAGGGCGTGGCGCCCGGAGTGCGCATTTCCACCCTGGGCCGCGGCGGTTCGGACACCAGCGCGGTGGCGGTGGCGGCCGGCATCGGGGCGGCGCGCTGCGACATCTATACCGACGTGGACGGGGTCTATACCACCGACCCGCGCATTGTCCCCAAGGCGCGGCGGCTGGAAAAGATCGCCTATGAGGAAATGCTGGAAATGGCGTCCCTGGGCGCCAAGGTCCTGCAGACGCGCTCGGTGGAAATCGCCATGCTGCACCGGGTGCCGACCCGCGTGCTTTCAACCTTCACGCCCGATGTGGGCGGCACCCTGTTATGCGACGAGGAAGACATCGTGGAAAAGAAGCCAGTCACCGGCATCGCCTATAGCCGCGATGAAGCCAAGATCACCCTGCACAAGGTGCCGGACCGTCCCGGCGTCTCCGCGGCCATTTTCGGGCCGCTGGCCGATGCCGGCGTCAATGTGGACATGATCGTCCAGAACGTCTCGGAAGACGGCGAGACCACGGACCTGACCTTCACCTGCACCCGCGGGGAGCTGAACCGCGCGCTGGCGGCGATCGAAACCCATGCCAAGGACATCCGCTACCGGGCCGTCACCCACACCGCCGACGTGGCCAAGGTCTCGATCATCGGCATCGGCATGCGCGCCCATCCCGGCGTGGCCTCGACCATGTTCCGCACCCTGGCCGAGAAGGGCATCAACATCGAGGTGATCTCCACCTCCGAGATCAAGGTCAGCGTCCTGATCGCCGAGGAATATGTCGAACTGGCGGTGCGGGCGCTGCATTCGGCCTACGAGCTGGATGCGGCCTAGGCCTGTTGAACGCGCCGCGCCCTTGCGGCATGTTGGTTTTGAACAGTTGCGTCGCCAGCCTGCCGCTTTTCGCGGTGTTACCGATTTATTGGGGGCATTCATGACCGATACTGTCCTGGCCGTCCGCGCGGACTCGCGATATTTCTATTTCCGCATTCATCTGCATGGGCTGATCTTCTTCTCCTGGACGCTTTATTTTGTCTTTCAGACCTGGCTGGCGGCGTCGGGTCAAATCGTCCGGCACCGCAGTGTCGGCCTGATCGGCATCTCCCTGGCCACAGCCATGACCTTCTTCGGAGTCCTGATCAGCATTCTCTCGGTCCGGCGCGATACCGCGGCCGGGATGGGGGAAGCGGCCAGAACCTTCATGATCGTGCCGCTGACGGACATCGCGCTGTTCGCCACCTTCGTCCTTCTCGCCATGGTCTATCTGCGCCGCGCCGAATGGCACAAGCGGTTCATGCTGCTCGCCATGATCACGCTGATGCCGGCGCCCGTCGCGCGCTGGTTCCTTACTTTCCTGGCGCCGCCGGGCGCTCCGGTGGTGCCGCCGGTGTCTGTCGCCACCGGCCCGGTGGTGATCGCCAGCCTGTTGCTCATGATCGCCATGCTGCATGACTGGCGCAGCCGCGGCCGCCCGCATGCCGTCTATCTCTGGGGCGGCGGCGTCTTTCTTGGCGTCATGCTGCTGCGAATACCTGTCAGCATCACCCCGGCCTGGCAGACGATCGCCACCGCCGTGGCGCGATTGGCGGGATAGGCGCTGCGTTCGCTTAGGAGCTGGGTGCGGCGTGACATTCACTCGCTGTCATGGCCCGCCGGAGTGCGGGCCACCCAGTTGAGGCCTTTCGATGCTTGCAAGAAATGACTGAAGGAATGGGAAGCAGCAGCGTGACCCTAAACGCGTCCGAGAAGTATCCGGCCACGCCGCTCTGGGTTCGG
>JAEKMB010000025.1 GCA_019508105.1 Alphaproteobacteria bacterium | reverse complement strand
CGCCTCTCAGGATCGGCGCCCGCGACATTGAAGTAGCGCAACACTACGTGCCTTAGAGGAGTCGCCCGCGAAACATCCTCCAGCATCCATTCTGTCATCAGCTTGGAGCGGGCATAAGGGCTGATAGGCGCCTTGGGCGAAACCTCTGCCAGCGGCTGGAGCGCGTCCTCGGCGTAGACCGTGGCGGTGGAGGAGAAAATAAAATGCTTTAGCTCGGCGTGCACCACTGTTTGCAGAAGATCGCGCGTCTTGGAGACGTTGTTCGCATAATAGGCCAATGGATCGCTGACTGATTCCGGGACCACGATCGAGCCGGCAAAATGGATGACGGCCTCAACCTTATGCTCGGCGATGGTTTTCTTAACCAGCCCTTCATCGGCGATGTCCCCCTGCACGAAGGCGGCGCCGGGGGCCACCAGGGACTTCACTCCAGTGGAAAGATTGTCCAGCACCACGACCTTATCGCCGCGGTCCAGCAGGGCGTAAACGGTGTGGCTGCCAATATACCCGGCGCCGCCGGTGACGAGGATGGTCATGGAATCGCTTCAGATCTCCACCATCATGCAACCGCGCCCAGAAGGGCTATAGGGCGCCCCCCCGAGGCCACTTCCACCGCGCGGAGTGAACCACATGTACGCGTTGCGTTCCCTTCACACGAAGTATCATAACTTCTTCAAGAGCAACGCGCGCTCCGCGTGATCCGGAAATCGCCGCCAAGGATGGGACCCGGCGTTGGGAGTTGTCGCATCTAGTGGCGATGATTGGGGAGTGGGAGCGGCCTAGGTCGTCGTAGTGGTGGACGTGGTGGTAGTAGTAACGGTGGTCGCCCCGACCGCGGCCGCCGCAGCGGCGCCATTGTCGGATACGGCCACTGCAATACCGGCAACAACGGCTGCGCCAATCCCGACGAACAAAAGAGTGTTTCCCTCCATGAAGTCTTGGGCAGGCTTCACGCCTGCGGGTTTTCCCGGCTTGAGCGTGCCTTCATCCGCAAAACCGGAACTGGAAACGGTAATGGTGCAGGCTAAAATCAGTGCTGCAATATTGCGCATTTTGCCCCCTCAAAGAGATACGAAGAGGAATATGCTGCTACTGCGAAGAAAGTCAAGTTGAGATATGTCAATCTCTTACCGGGAGACAGCCCAAACCTAGGGACATCAAACTGTCACATAGGCCCGCCTGGGTCTGACCGGCAGCGGGGCTGACCCGCAGGCGGTAGAAGCGGCCCCTACCGGGCAGGTCGGCCGTCACGACTTGAGGGCTGAGCAGCCCCAGCACTGCCGGGGCCTT
Source organism: Alphaproteobacteria bacterium (assembly GCA_019508105.1). Taxonomy (GTDB): domain Bacteria; phylum Pseudomonadota; class Alphaproteobacteria; order Micropepsales; family Micropepsaceae; genus Rhizomicrobium. The sequence continues at coordinate 1,855 of JAEKMB010000025.1, read as the reverse complement.
GTCCTTGGCCTTGTTCCAACCGGCATCGGCCTCAGCCTGGCTGCGCCAGGCGCCGAGCTGAACCGTGCCAGCGACGCTCGCGCTCTTCACTGGCGCCGTTTCCTGCTGGTCTAGTGCGGGGCGTAAAACCAGCCCACCTGATATTCGCACGGGCAGAGGAGCCGGGGCGGTTTGCCCAGAGCGTTCGGCAGACGGATGCGGATGCGGCGGCGGCAGCCTGCGCGGCAGGACCTGCGCGTGGGGGGCGCGCAACACGATGTTGCTGTCGGACTCCCGGCTGGTTTGGGTCACCACTCGGAGGCGGGCCACCCTGTCGGCGGGCGCAGCCACAGGTGCGGGCGAATGCAATATCACCTTGTCAGTATCGGCGATGATCCCGTCCGGCGGGCCGCCCAGCGCGGCCAACCGCTCCGAAGCCAGGCTGTAATCGGGATCGGCGGCTATTGCCCTGACATAAGAGCTTCGCGCCGCAACTGTGTCGGCTTGCGCCTCGGCGATCTGGCCCAGGCCATAGTAGCTGTATTGCGGCTTGCTGCTGCCGGCGGACAAGGCGGCCAGATAATCGCGCCGCGCTTCCATCATACGGTTCTGCCGGCGGAAAATGTTGGCGCGGTTGTTGAGTGCCGTGGCCAGACCCTCGCCTTTCATGGCGATCACGGCGCTGTAATCCGAAATGGCCTGATCCAACCGTCCCTGCCCGTCTCGCAGGAACCCGCGCTGAAGGAACGCCTGGGCCTGCTCCTCCGCCGGCAGCGCATTGGTCGCCAGCGCCTGGGATAGATCACCGACCGCCGCGTCATGCACCCCCAGCAGTTCCTGGGCGAGGCCGCGATAGAGCAGCAGCCGTCCCCGCTCTGATGCGCTGATGCCACGTTCGTTCAGGCCCCTCTCCGCCAAGACAGCCGCCTGCCCGGCATCACCCTTGTCCAGCGCAGCCTGCACTTCGGCGATCAGGACAGCGGTGGCCGGGCCTGCGAAGGCCGCACTTGCCACCAGGCCCATGGCAAAAATGCCGATCCACATCTCCTTGGTCATGCCTGGCCCGCGCCCCAAAATCCTTGAAACTGGACAATAATGGCAGGCCCATGCCATGAAACAGGCCGTTTGGGAAAACATCCCCCGGAAAAGGCATGTCCACCATAAAACCCGTCCGTAAAGCCGTTTTTCCCGTCGCTGGAATGGGAACCCGCTTTCTGCCTGCCACGAAGGCAATTCCCAAAGAAATGCTGCCGGTAGTGGACAAGCCCGTCATCCAGTATGCCGTTGAGGAAGCTCGCGAAGCCGGGATCGAGCAGTTCGTCTTCATCACTGGACGCGGCAAGTATGTCATCGCCGACCATTTTGATCATGCCTATGAGCTGGAATCCCTGCTGGAAGCGCGGGACAAGACCAGCGAACTGAACAGCCTGCTGGAAATGTTGCCCCAGAGCGGCTCGGTAGGGTTTGTCCGCCAGCAGCAGCCCCTGGGACTGGGCCATGCGGTGTGGTGCGCCCGTCATTTCGTCGGCAACGAACCTTTCGCAGTGCTGCTGCCCGACGATCTGATGGTGGGCACGCCCGGCGCGCTGGCACAGATGATCGCCTCCTACAACCAGGTCGGCGGCGGCATTATCGTGGCGGCGGAAGTGAAGCCGCTAGCAGAGGTGAAGCGCTATGGCGTGGTCAAGCCTGGAGCGGTCAAGGGCAATGCCACCGAAGTGATGGGTGTGGTGGAAAAGCCCGCCACCGGCACCGAGCCTTCTAACCTGTGCGTGATCGGCCGCTATATTCTGCAGCCGGAAATCTTCGCCATCCTGGACCGCCAAGAACGCGGCGCGGGCAATGAGATCCAGCTCACCGACGCCATGGCGCAGAT
>JAEKMB010000128.1 GCA_019508105.1 Alphaproteobacteria bacterium | reverse complement strand
ATTTGTCTTGGTTGGCGTGGGGGTGGTCGGCGCAGCTATCGGCATCATTGCCGCCACGCACTCGAACGGTACCCCGGCGGCTGGCGTCAGCGGAACCGTCGTCGGATCGTCGACAACCTCGACAGTCTAAGCGTTTCCCGCTCGCCAATCGCGCCGTCCCATCCTTTGGGTAAGGCCATTGGAGCTGCTTAAGGCGCAAGCGGACGCGCGTCTCCGCGACCTGTGTGCTAGCCGGGCTTGCGGAATTTCAACAGGAATTGGTCGGTCCGGCCTTGAATCCTCTTGTCGAAGACCGACAACTTGCGGTTGTCGGCAGCGTTGCGCAGCAGCGGACTTTCGGCTTCCAACTTGAACCCCGCAGCCTCGATCTGGGATTTGACCAGCGCCTCGTCGATGCGATGGGTGGCGGCGGTGAGCTTGGAGCCGGTGCCGTCCGGCGCACTATGATCCAGCACCAAATAGAGGCCCCCCGGCTTGAGGGACGCGAACACCTGACGATTGAATGCCGCCATGTCGACATCGCCATACTTGGCAATCAGCAGATCGTGATAGTTTCGCGAGGTCCAGAATACATCCACCGGGGCCGCCAGCCTGAATTGGCCGAATGAAGCGGTATCCAGGCTGACATTCTTGCGCCCTTCATCGATAACCTTCTGGTCTGACGCGATATTCTCCGCCCCCCAACGCGTTGTCTCGAGCATGGTGACATGACCTGATGGCCCCACGGCGTCGCTGATCAGCCGGGTGAAATAGCCGCCACCTGGCAAAAAGTCAGCCACCTGCTGGCCGGGCTTGATTCCGGCAAAGGCCAAGGTCTGTTGGGGCTTGCGCAAAGCATCCTGCGCCACTTGGTCGGCGGGGCGGGTGGCAATGACGGCCGCCTCCGACAGGGTCGCGGCTCCGTACGACAGCGCAAATGCCACCACCAATAGGGAAATCCTGAATATCATGGCGATTCCTTTCACCGCGATCATCGAGCCTTGTGGCCTGTCAGAGCAGTCCGAGCTTCGTCGTCACAAAGTCCGTTATAGAGCTATACTGGCGAAGGAATAAAGCACCTGCACAAGCAGTGCTGAGCGAGCGATGACCGAGCAATTTATTTCCGCATTCATAACGCTTTTGGTGGTGATCGATCCTGCCGGCTTGGGCCCCATTTTCATCGGCCTGACCAGCGGGCTGTCCCCCGCCATCAAGAATAAGGTCGGACGGGACGCCGCCATTATCGCGTTCTTTGTGCTGGCCGGCAGTGCGCTGTTCGGCGGCGCCTTGCTGGAAAAGCTGGGAATCTCCCTGTCCGCGTTCCGGATTGCCGGAGGTCTGCTGCTGTTTGCGATAGCATTCGAGATGGTATTCGGCCGGCGCCTCGACCGGAAAACCGATCAGACCGGAGGCGCCAGTAACGCCGCCGGCATCGCGGCATTTCCGCTTGGCATTCCCTTGATGGCCGGTCCCGGGGCGATCACCGCCATGGTCCTGCTTGCCGGGCGCATGAATGGCGATTGGCGCCGCATGGTCTTCCTGATCGTCATCCTGGCGATCATACTGGCGTCCTGCGTGCTGATATTCCGGGTATCGTCGCGGCTTGAGCGGCTGCTCGGTGCCCAGGGACAGATGGTTTTTGGCCGCCTGCTCGGCGTTCTGCTGGCGGCATTGGCTGTTCAATATGTTGCCGACGGTATCCTGACACTAAGCGGACGCTGATTCAGGCGGAGATGACGATTTCCAGAAGATTTGGCTTGCCGCTGGCAATGCCTGCCTCGATCGCGGGCGCGATATCGGAAGCCTTGTCTATCCGGCGCGCTGGGATTCCCATCGAGCAAGCCATCGCCTGATAGTCGATCAGGGGTTGGTCGATGTCCATGGCGATGAAGCGGTTGGTACGCGCCGAGATGTAGCCGGCCCGGCCCCGCATGAAATTCTTCAGGACGTTGTATTCACGATTGTTCATGATCACGAAGGTGACCGGCAGGGATTCATGCGCAGCGCTCCATAACGCTTGCGGCGAATAAAGCGCGGCGCCGTCGCCCACCAACGAGACGACAGGCATCCGCCCCAGACCCAGACTGGCGCCCACCGCCGCCGGCATTCCCCATCCCAGGGCGCCGCCCCGGGTGAAGGAATATTGCCGCGCCGAAGGGCTGTTGAGGAAGCCGCGGACATACTCGGAAGTCGCCACGGCTTCGTCGACGACGGCGATTTGCGGGCCAATGGCACGCATGGCTTCATGCGCGGCCACCAGCGGGGTGATGACGGGGGCGTTCCATTGCTGGCGCGCAAGCGCCTCGAGCCCGGCGCGCCGCGCCTGCTGGTTTTCGGCGGCCTGACTCACCAGTGCGGCGCGGGGAGCGGCCGTCTCCCCGGCTTGTGCCCGTGCCAGCGGATTCAGGGCGCGCAGAGAATCTCGTATGTCGCCGACCACCGACAATTTGGTGCTGTAGGTCCGGCCCAGATCGCGCACATCGGCCGTCATCTGGAAGATCGCGCAACCGGCCGGGACAGCCGAACCTTCGGTATACAAAATGGTGATCAGGGATTTCCCTCCCAGCGCAAACACGGCGTCATAGTCGTTGAGCAGTTGGCAGATTTCGCCGCCGTTATGCGGGATCTTGCCCGACCATAAAGGATGGTTGGTCGGGAAGGGGATATGGGACGGCCATGAGGAACAATAGACCGGAGCGCCAAGAATCTCCGCCAACTGCGCCACTTCCATCGCGGCATCGCTGAAATGCACCTCATCCCCGGCAATGATGAGGAGACGGCCGGGCACGATCTTGGCCAGATACTCGGCCAGCACGGGCAGCGAACCCGCGACCGGGCGGCGGTCGATGAGGGAAGGCTCGTCTATCCCCACGCTGGACATCTCTTCCATCACGTCCATCGGCAGCGACAGAAAAACCGGCCCGGTGGGGACCGCTTTGGCATCGTTGAAGGCGCGCCGCACCAGAACCGGGAGCTGGTCGGCATGCGCGACTTCGTGTGCCCATTTCACCGCAGGCCGCGCAATCGTAACCAGGTCCCCGAAAAGCAGGGGGTCTGTGATGGTGTGACGGGAATCCTGCTGCCCCGCCGTCACCACCAGCGGGGTCTGCGACACGCTGGCGTTCAGCAAATTGCCCATGCCGTGGCCCAGCCCGCCGGCCGTATGCAGGTTGATAAATCCCGGTTTGCGTGCAGCCTGGGCGTAACCATCGGCCATGGCGACGGCGCTGGCTTCCTGCAGGGCCAGGATGTAGCGGATAGCGGGAGCCTCCAGCAGCGCATCGATCAGCGGCAGTTCGGTGGTGCCGGGATTGCCGAAAATATATTCGACGCCCTCGCTCTGGAGGATTTCAAGCAGGACGCCCGCGCCGCGCCGCGGCGACAGTTTGCTGGCCGAAATGACTGGGTTGCCCATAAAAGCCGCCTCCGGATAACGGCGCATTTTTTAAAAGGGATGCAAGGCTTACCTATCGGGCATCAAACCATCAAACCCGAAGCTGAGCGCAACTATAATGGCCTGCCCCTGCCTCATCCACCAGGGCTCTGCATGACAGCCCAGCGACCGGCGCACAGCCGCGTGCGGCGCAATGGTTCTGGTCCTGGTTACCCAAAGACTCTATCGTCATCCTAACATTTCGTCGTCGAACAATGGAGTGTTCGCATGAGCCTGTCTCGCAGAGACCTTCTCGCCGGCGCTGCCGCTGTTTCGGCGCAGACATTTCCCTTCGGCCAGGCCCTTGCGCAGACATCGCCGGATGCCGCGTTCCGCACGACATGCAATGCTCTGGCCGATGCGCTTCTGAAAGATAATCCGGAGAACGCAACCTTTCTGGGTCTCGACAAGGGAGCGCGTGCCGGCCTCAAATCGCGGCTTTCCGACCAGTCCTGGTCTCATATCGCCAAGGATCGCGACGTCTGTGCAGCCTGGCTTGGGAAACTGGACGCCATCCCGCAGGCCCAGCTTTCTCCCGCCGCCCAGACCGACAAGGCGGTGGTTTCCTATGCCCTGACCCTGGGGCGTGACGGAGGGCGGTTCGAATTCGGCGCAAATACCCTGGCCTCCGCCATGAACGAAAACGCCACGCCCTATATCGTCAGTCAGGAAACCGGCAGCTTCGTCAGCGTTCCGGAATTTCTCGACAGCCAGCACAAGATCGAAACCAAGGCCGATGCCGATGCCTATCTTGCCCGTATGGAAGCCATGGCCGCCGTTCTCGACCAGGAGACGAAGCGCGTAAAACGCGACGTCGGGCTGGGTGTGTTGCTGCCCAATTTCCTGCTCACCACGGCATTGGGCCAGATGGAGGCTTTTTTGAAGATGCCGGCCGCGGACCAGCGGATGGTGTCGTCCCTGACCAGCCGCGCGAAAAAGCAGGGCATCGCAGGTGATTATGCCGGACCGGCGGCCAAGCTGGTATCGGACAAAATCTATCCCGCCCTGGGCCGCCAGATCGCCACGCTCAAGGCGGTTGGTGCCAAGGCGACGCCGGATGCCGGCGTCTGGAAATTCAAGGACGGCGAAGCCTATTACAGCTGGCTGCTGAAGGTGGGAACCACTACCAGCATGACGGCCAAGCAGATTCACGCGCTCGGTCTGGCGCAGAATGCCGAGATCAGCGCCCGGATGGACATGCTGCTCAAAAAGCAGGGTCTGAGCAAAGGCACGGTGGGCGAGCGGATGACGGCCCTGGGACGCGATCCGCGCTTTCTATATCCGGACAATGATATCGGTCGCGCCCAGATTATTGAATATCTGCGCGGGCGCATCGCGGCGGTGCGCCAGAGGCTTCCCGAACTCTTCAACCTCAAGCTCAAGGCGCCGGTCATCATCAAGCGGGTACCGCCCGACATCCAGGACGGGGCGCCGCTGGGATACATGAATCCGGGCGCCATCGATGGCTCGCGGCCGTCCACCTACTATATCAACCTGAAGACCACGACGAACTGGCCGCGGTTCAGCCTGCCGACCCTCACCTATCACGAAACCATTCCGGGCCATGCCTGGCAGGGCGCTTATGTCACCGAGACCGGCAAGCTGCCGCTGATTCGTATCATCCTCAGCGGCTTTAACGCCTATGTTGAAGGCTGGGCGCTCTATGCCGAGCAACTCGCCGGCGAGATGGGACTGTATGCGGGCGATCCGGTCGGCGAGCTTGGCTATCTGCAAGCCCAGCAATTCCGGGCTTGCCGGCTGGTGGCCGATACCGGATTGCATGCCATGCGCTGGACGCGTGAGCAGACGATTGACTGGTTCGTCGCCAATACGGGCCGTCCCCGCGCCAGTATGCAAAGCGAGGTCGACCGTTATTGCGGCACGCCGGGACAGGCTTGCGGCTACAAGATCGGACACACGGAAATCAATCGCTTGCGCGACAAGGCCAGAACGGCGCTGGGGTCAAAGTTCGATTTGCGCGATTTCAACGACGCGCTCGTGACGGCGGGTGCTGTGCCGTTGCCGGTCCTGGCAGACTTGATCGACCGTCATGTTGCAATGTTGAAGCGCGGCGCCTAGCCGCCGGCGCGAAAGGCGCGGCGGTCTTGCCGCGGGCGAAGTGATCAGGAGTTGGTGATGGCGAAAAAAGTGTTGCCGTTTGTTTTGGTGCTGGCTGTCGCGGCGACATCGGCCTGGGCGCAAGACTCCCTGACCGTCCAGCTATCGGGGTGCCTGGCGATTCCCGGCGTGCTGCAAAGACTGGCTTGTTATGACCGCGTCGCGCATGGCGTCGTGCCGGCTTCGCGAACATCTGCTGTTGCTCCGGAAAGGCCGGCCTTGCGCACCGCGCCCTCATTGGCCGTGCCGTCCCCGGAGGGTCTTGGCAGTGAGCGGCTGCGGCGCGCAACACCGGTCCGGCGCCCGTCGGCGATGCTCGCCCAAGTTGTGAGCATCAGCTACGATCCTCATGGACATTTCACAGTAACCTTGGACAACGGACAGGTGTGGCGGCAGCTGGCTGGCGATACCGCCGTCCTGCAAGGGACATCGATTTCTACTGTGCGGATTTCTCGTGGCGCGCTGGGGAGTTACGATCTGAATGTGGAAGGCCGCAACGCCAGCTATCGCGTGATGCGCTTGCAATAGGCGCGATTTGCCCAATTTTTTGACCGCGGTCATTTACTGTTGTAAGGAAGTTACACCCCCGCAATTTGACCAATTTGTGTCACTGCTCTGTTGCGGCGCAATCTAGGTTGGTCCTAGCCTCGACGCTGAGAGCGGCTAATACCGGCCGCGGCAGAACGCAGCCAAAGACTCCCTGGGGACACCACAAAGGGGGGCTTTGGCTTAACGGGCCCGGCCATGCCGCGCCCATAGGGGACTTCATGATTTACAAGCGCAATTTGCATGTGCGTTCCGCACTGTTTTTGTCCGCGGCGCTGTCCGCCATGGCGGCCTCTGCCGCCCAGGCGCAGCCGGCGACGTCGACCGAAACGATCGTGGTAACGGGCTCGCGTATTCCCACCACCAACGCGACCAGCGTGAGTCCGCTGTCGACGGCAACGGCGGCGCAGATTTCCGAAACCTCCGCCTTCAGTGTTGAAGACGTTCTGGTGAAGCTGACCGGACCCGACAATACCGGCGGTGTCGCCAAGAGCACCAACAATGGCGGCGGCGGCTTTTCGCAGATCGGTCTGCGCAATCTGGGCCCTTCCCGCACCCTGGTGCTGGTGGACGGCCAGCGCCTGATTCCCGGCACACAATCCGGCTTTAATTCGTCGGTGCCGGACCTGAACTCGGTTCCGGTGTCGCTGGTGGACCGCATCGAAGTGTTGCGCGACGGCGCATCTTCGATCTACGGCGCCGACGCGATCGGCGGCGTGATCAACATCATCACCAAGAAGGACTTTGAAGGCCTGCGCTTCGACGGCATGGCCGGCACCAGCGAGCATGGCGGCGCCGATACCTATCAGATATCCGGCACCATGGGCGTCAATTTCGACCGCGGCAATGTCACCTTCTCGTTGCTGAACGAGAAGCAGGGCGCGGTCACCGGCGCCACCCGCGATTGGGTCCAGGATGCCCACATCGGCCAAGGGGCGCTTGAGGGCGGCACCAGCTACCGCACCCAGCTCAACATGCTGCAGGACGCCACCGGCGCCAATGCGGTGTGGTTCAACGGCATCCCCACCACCCGCAGGAATGCCGCCCTGGCCACCGTCCAAACCTGCCTTCAGTTCCTGCCCAATGTCTCGGGCGGCGTGAACAAGCTGAACGCCAACTGCGGCTCGATCCAGCCCAGCGCGACTCTGCAGGGCAGTGTCGGCCGCACCCAGGCGAGCTTCACGGGGCATTATGACATTATGCCGGACGTGACTTTCGTGGCGTCGGGCTTTTTCACCCGCCGCAATTCCGAACAGCGCATCCGTCCGGAGCCGGTGATCGGTCCCTCGATCGCCTCGACTTACCTGCCCAACGGTTCACCCGTCTATTCGGGCTTCCAGGTGCCGGTCTATTCCGATTTCGGCTTTGCCTCGAACGCCTTCCTGCCGCTCTCCAGCGTCGTCAATTGCGGCGGCGACAGCCTGTCCGGCGGCACCGCCAAGTGCATCAACGCCAACCTGACTCCCAACGAGTTCGGCACGCGTACCTACAGCCAGACCTCGGATACCTACCGGATCCGCATCGGCCTGGAAGGCCATGTCTTTACCGACTACAACTGGGAAGTGGGCTATGTGCAGCAGCGCAACGACTACAACCAGCACATCTACAATTCGGGCAATTTCTTCCACTTCGCCCAGGCATCGGCGAACGTGCCTTGCCTTGACGTGCCCGGCGGCTGCACCACGGCGCCGGATCCGCGTTTCGGCTATGTCATTCCCAAGACGCCGATCAATTTCTACAATCTGAGCAAGATCACCCCGGATCAGCTGGCCTATCTGAAGACCACCCTCAACGACAGCGCTTACAGCTATGAAAACTACATCTATGCTGATGTGAACGGACCGGTGTTTGATCTGCCGGCCGGGCCGGTGCAGGCGGCGGTCGGCGTCGAGCGCCGCTTCGAATATGGCCAGACCTTCTCCGACAATCTGGGCCAGGAAGGCTATTCCGCCAGCCAGTCTGCGAACACTGCGGGCGGCTATGGCACCTACTCGATTTATGGCGAGTTGCGCGTTCCGATCCTGAAGGACGTGCCGATGTTCCAGTCGCTGACCTTCACCCCCAGCGGCCGCTACGACCATTACTCCACCTTCGGCGACGCCACGACCTACAAGCTGGGCGCCGATTGGCAGGTGATTCCCGATCTGCGCTTCCGCGGCAGCTACAATACCGGCTTCCGGGCGCCCTCGGTCGCCGAACTGTATGGTGGCCGCGGCATCAGCTTTATCGGCGTCTCGGGTGACCCCTGCGACAGCCGGGCCAAAGGCTTCGGCGGTAATGCCAATGCCGGTCTCGGTTCCTTGGCGCCCGGGTCCGCCTGCGCCACCTCCCTCGCCACTATCGGCGTGACCGGCGCGGCCCTGGCGAACTACCAGTCGCCGGAGAACAATCTTGCCAACGACCAGCGTCCCTTCGTGGTCGGCGGCAATCCGGCTTTGTCGCTCGAAAAGTCGCATTCCTGGACGGTAGGCGCGGTGTTGACCCCGACCTTCCTGCCGGGCTTCTCGCTGAACACGGACTATTACGAGATCACCATCACCAACTCGATCCTGGTCGGAGGTATCCCGCTCAACCTGCCCAACACCGATCAGTTCATTACCGACTGTTTTGTGGCTCAGGTGGCTGGCAATTGCGCCAGCATCTCCCGCAATTCAGGCGGTATCTTCAACGTCCTGAGCTTGAACGCCAACACAGGCACCGCCGGCACCACGGGCGTGGATATGGAAGCCAGCTTTGACACCAACGCCGCCGGTGTTGAGCTGCCCTTCGATATCCCCGGTTCCGTGTCGCTTGATGCCCAGGCCGAACACCAGATCACCAACTTCCAGAACACGCTGGGGTCGCTCAATCGCTTCGCCGGCACCTATCTGGGAACCAGCGGCTATATCCAGCCCAAGTGGAAGGCGACGTTGTTCGCCGACTATCATCTTGCGGACTGGGGCTTCCACTACGACTTGCAGTATATCGGCGGCACCGACGACGCGGCCGGCGGTACGGGATACGGCTTTACGCTTCCCGATTACGTCTATCACAACATCAGTGTCAGTTATAACATGGCGGCATGGGGTCCCACCAAGGGCTCGCTCATCTCGTTCGGCATCAACAACCTGCTGGACAAGGACCCGCCCTTCACCATCGAGGACAGCGTGGGCAAGAACAACACCATCAGTGGTCCGTATGATGAGGTTGGCCGGTTCCTCTATATGCGCTTCACGGTCAAGCTCTGATCGGCTGAAATACTGGAAAACGGCAGGGCCGCGGGATCACTCCCGCGGCCCTGTTCTTTTGAGCTTCTGGGCCCCCTTCCGGTACCCGGCCGCAGGGCATTGCGCAGGCGGCGCCACGGGCGTCTATTGGCAGGCGCAAGGTGGAGTCCGGATGCGGATCTTGACATTGTCTGCCGCGGCGCTGGTGGCGCTATTGGGTCCGGTCAGGGCCGCTGTCCTGGCCGATCTTCCCTATCGCGTGGGTACGGACTCCCGGGTGGCGACCGACGTCTTCGTCAATGGCAAGGGCCCTTTCAGCTTCCTGCTGGATACCGCCGCCAGCCGCAGCATGATGTTCGAGCATCTTCGCGCCCGGCTTGGGCTGGGTACCACCGGCGGCAAACCGCTGACCGTTTATGGCATGCAGAATATCGGCACCGCGGTCCCGGTGATGGCCGATGAAGTGCGGTTGTCCGGCGAGACCATCCGGGACCTGCCGATGGGGGTGTTGCCCGACGAAGCGGACCCGGCCGACGGATTGCTGGGAATGGATGCGCTGTCCAGCTATCTGGTCGTGCTGGACCGCGCCGCCATGCGGCTGAAGCTGTTGACGCCGGAAGGCAGCGAGACGGCGGCCTTCCGGGACTGGCCGTCCCTGTCGCTGACGCGGCGGACGGTCAGTGATGCGACGGCAAGCCTGTGGTTGATGCGGGCCAAGGTGGGAGGCGTCTCGGTGACCAGCCTGCTCGACATGGGCTCGGGCATCACCATTCTCAATTGGGCCGCCGCCGAACAGCTTGGCCTCAAGCGGACGAGTTTCCCCAGGGACGGGGTCCCGCAAAAGCTGCGCGATGCGCTGGGCACGGTGGAGCCGATCATCGTGGCAAAAGGCATGACCATCTGGCTGGGCGGGCGTGTCTTTACCGATCAGACGGTGCTGATCGCCAATGTTCAGGTATTTCGCTATTTCCATCTCGATGCCATGCCGGCGGCGATCATCGGCTCCGGCCTGCTCAAGGACCATTCGCTGGCGATCGATTTCGAGCGCCAGCGGCTCTATGTCGGACCCGGCATGCGCGAGTGAAGCCTTGATGGAAGCGGACCGATGATCAAGCATCTTGGCGGCGCAATGCTGGCGGCTGTTTTTTGCGCGGCCCCTGTCGCGGCGGAAAATACCGGCTCTGCGATGCTCCGCCAGGTGGCAGCCGAGGTCAGCCCGCAGGAATTGCAGTCCACCATCGCCCGGCTGGTGGCGTTCGGCACCCGCCACAGCCTGTCCGGCAGTGCCTCGAAAACGCGCGGCATCGGTCCGGCCCAGGGATGGGTCAAGAACAGATTCGAAATGATCAGTTCCCAATGCGGCAACTGCCTGGAAATCGCCACTCCGGCGGAGGAATTCAGCGGCAACCGGGTCCCCACACCCACCACATTCATGGATGTGCTGGCGATTCAGCGCGGGCAGACCGACCCCGGCCGGGTGATTATCATCGCCGCCCATCTCGACAGCCGCAATTCGGATGTGATGGATGCTCTGCATGACGCCCCTGGTGCCAATGACGACGGCTCCGGCGTGGCGGCGGTTTTGGAGGCGGCGCGCATTCTCTCAAAACGCAAATTTCCCGCGACCCTGGTTTATGCAGGGTTCGGTGAATGCGGGGCAGGTGCGGGTCTTTTCGCAAGGTGTCCGGGACCTTCAGACGGATGCGGAAGCGCGCGCCATCCGCTACAATGGCGGCGAGATTGACAGCCCTTCGCGCAATCTGGCGCGCTTTATCGCAGCCCTCGCGCCGGCCTATATCGATGGCTTCCATGTCCACATGATCTATCGTACCGATCGTTATGGCCGCGGCGGTGACCAGGTGCCCATGCTGGGGGCGGGCTTTCCCGCCGTACGCCTCACCGAAGCGGCGGAGAATTACACCCGCCAACACCAGAATGTTCGTATTGAAAACGGTATCGCTTATGGCGACGTGATTGCGGGCATCGACTTTGCCTATCTGGCCCGCGTGACCCGCGTGAACCTGCTTGTCATGGCCGCTTTGGCCATGGCGCCGGCGCCGCCCAGTGTCACGATTGGCGGGGCCGTGACCTATGACGCGCAACTGTCCTGGACAGCGGTATCCGGCGCCGTGTCGTACCGGGCGTGGTGGCGCGATAGCCTGGATTCCGCCTGGACCCACAGCCGCGCGGCCGGCAACACAACCTCGCTCAAGCTGGAAGGAATCAATCTGGACGATTGGCTGTTT
>JAEKMB010000024.1 GCA_019508105.1 Alphaproteobacteria bacterium | reverse complement strand
AAACGCCCCAGCTGGTGGTGTTGCAAAAGGTGACCGTGCCGGCCTCGTCCTGGAACTTGATGTTCTGGGCTTCGGCGAAATGCGTTCCCAGGAAATGGGAGGTGCCGGCCTGCAGCGCCTTGCCATCCTGCATCATGGCTTCGATGGAATAGGTGTTCACCGCGCCGGGGAAACGTTCATTCTCCGGCTTCTCGCCGGCAATCACCGGCATGGCCAGTATGTCCTCGGCAAAGCTGCGATAGACTTCCAGCATCTTGCGCGTTTCTTCGACCGCCTCGGCTTCGGATGCATGGGCGGTATGGCCTTCCTGCCAGAGAAACTCGGTGGTGCGCAGGAACAGGCGCGGCCGCATTTCCCAGCGCACCACATTGGCCCATTGGTTGATCAATAGCGGCAAGTCGCGGTGCGAGCGCACCCAGCGCGCAAAGGCGTCGCCGATGATGGTTTCGCTGGTGGGACGCACTACCAGCGGTTCTTCCAGCTTGGCATCCGGATCGGGCTGGAGCTTGCCGTCGATAGTCTTGAGGCGGTGATGGGTAACCACCGCCATCTCCTTGGCAAAGCCTTCGACATGCTCGGCCTCCTTGGCGATGAAGGAGAGCGGGATGAACATGGGAAAATAGCAATTTTCATGGCCGGTGGCCTTGATGCGTCGGTCCAGTTCCTGCTGGATCTGCTCCCACACGCCATAACCCCAAGGCTTGATCACCATGGCGCCGCGCACCGGCGAGGTCTCGGCCATGTCGGCGTCGCGCACCACCGCCTGATACCAGTCGGCGAACCGGCTGCGGTTGATGTCAAGGGCGCGCTGCATGGGAAGCTCCGGAAAGGTTGAGCGTGTTTAGCCCGCTCTGCGCGGCCTGAACAGCAGGTAAGTCGCCGCGCCGCTGATCCCGAACAGGGCCATCAGCCCGGTCAGGGGGACCGGGGTGGCGGGGGTGACGAAGGCGCCCATCATGGCCGAGGCCAGGGTGCCGCCGCCATAGAGGAAGATGCCGATCAGGGCGGACGCCATGCCGGCAGTGTGTCCGAAATAGTGCATGGCCAGGCCCGAGCCGGTGGCATTGATGGTGCCGATCATGGCGCAATAGACGAAAGTGAACGGCAACAGCCCCAGCAATCCGCCCCAGCCGGTGAAGCCGAACGCCAGCCCCAGGCATCCGGCGGTCGCATTGGCGATCAGGGCGGTGAAGAATAAGGGCTCGCCCGGATGGTTCTTGAGCCAGCTTGCCGCGCTCTGGCTGAAGACGATCAGGCCAACGCCGTTGAGCACAAAGGTGAAGCCGAAATATTCCGGGCGCACATGGAACAGGTCGATCACCACATGCGCCCAGCCGGTGAGGAAGACATAAAGGCCCGCCCCAGTCAGGGTGGCCGGGATGATGAAGCGGAAAAACCGCCGGTCGCGCGCGATGGTCCAGTAATCGCTCAGCACATGCAGGGGATGCAGCCGCCGGTCCGAGCCCGGATGGCTTTCCGGCAATAGCCGCCAGACAAAACCCCAGGTCAGCAACGCCGCGCCGCCCTGCAGCCAGAACAGGCTGCGCCAGCCGGTCAGCGGCAACAGCCAGCCGCCGATGAAGGGCGCGAACAGCGGCGACACCGACAGGATCAACAGCATCTGGGCAAAGATGCGCGCCGCCTGCTGCGGCGGGAACAAGTCGCGCACGCAGGCGCGCGCCAGGACGGTGCCGGCGCAGCCGCCCACCGCCTCGACAAAGCGGGCGGCATCCAGGGTGAGCGGTCCGGGCGCCAGGGCGCAGCCGGCAGCACCCAGGATGTAAAGCAACAGCCCGATCAGGATGGGCCAGCGCCGTCCGAAACGGTCGGACAATGGCCCGATCCCGATCTGGCCCAGGCACAGGCCCAGGAAGAAGAACGCCATGGAATGTTCGACTGCCGCGATGGGGGTGCCGAACTCGCGCGCGATGGTGGGCAATGCCGGCAGATAGAGATCGATGCCGATGGGGGTGAAGACCGTCAGGACCCCGAACAGGGCGATCAGTTCAATCCGCCGGAGGCCGGTAATTTCGCTGCGGGGTGGGGAGTCGGTCATCAAACGGGTATGGGGCGGGCCAAAGCGCCGCGCAAGGCTTTGCAACCCTGTTTGGCATGGACGGGTCCGCGGAAGGACCGTACCTTCGGCCCATGCCAGACTCAGCCTCCCGCAAAACCGGTATTTTCGCGCCGTTCGAATGGATGATTGCCACCCGTTACCTGCGCGCCAAGCGCCAGGAAAGCTTCATCTCGGTGATCTCGCTGTTCTCGCTGATCGGCATCGCGCTGGGCGTCGCCACCCTGATTATCGTGATGTCGGTGATGAACGGGTTCAAGGTGGAGCTGCTCAAAAGCATCCTGGGCTTGTCGGGCCATGTCACCATCCAGTCGCAGCTGGGCAACATGGCCGGTTACGACGCGGTGACGGCGCGGGTGATGAAAGTGCCCGGCGTGGTGCGCGCCACCCCGGTGGTGGACGGCCAGGTGATGGCCAGCCAGAACAATGCCAATCTGGGCGTGATCGTGCGCGGCATTCGCGCTCGCGACCTGGGCAAGCTGGCGGTGGCCGAGAAGCTGCGGGCCGGCTCGCTGCCCTATTTCGATGGCGATGATGCGGTGATTGTGGGCGCCGGCCTGGCCTCCAAGCTGGGCGTTCGCGTCGGGGGCGAAATCACCCTGATCGCGCCCAAGGGCAATGTCACGCCCTTCGGCACCACGCCCAGGGTGAAGAGCTATCATGTGATCTCGGTGTTCCGCATCGGCAACACGCTCTACGACAACAATTACGTCTTCATGCCGCTTCAGGAGGCGCAGAATTATTTCGATCTGGGCGACCGGGTCAGCGGCGTCGAAGTGATGCTCAATGATCCGGAAGCCGATCTCGCGCTGCTGCCGGCACTGGGCAGGGCGGCCGGGCCGATGATGCGCACGGTACCCTGGCAGGACCTCAACAGCGCCTTCTTTGAAGCCATCCAGGTCGAGAGCAATGTGATGTTCCTGATCCTGTCGCTGATCATCCTGGTGGCGGCGCTCAATATCGTGTCGGGCCTGATCATGCTGGTGAAGGACAAATCCGCCGACATCGCCATCCTGCGCACCATGGGCGCCACCCGCGGCGCGGTGATGCGCATCTTCTTTATTTCCGGCGCCAGCATCGGCGTATCCGGCACGG
>JAEKMB010000023.1 GCA_019508105.1 Alphaproteobacteria bacterium | reverse complement strand
CGTAATCCTCTTGGGCGGACACGCGGCCGCGGTCGCGGAAATCTCTTTTGATCTTGTTGTCTGCCATGGCTATTCCTCCCACAACGGGAAACCGACACGTCGCGTGAATGTTCCACTTTCTTTTTCAGCAAATGCTAATGGAACGGAAATGGCTCTGCGATATTGAATCAAATTCGAGTTGCATGGAGTCTCGATGCATAAGCCCGCCGGCGGGGGTCGGCTATCGTTTATCCCTCCCTTGATGCCCACCCTCGTCGACAAGCCGCCAGAGGGCGACGGTTGGATTCACGAGGTGAAGTTTGACGGCTACCGCTCGCAGATCGTCATCGAGGCCGAAGGCACACGCATCTTCACTCGGCGAGGCCTCGACTGGACAGCCAAATACCGCGACCTCGTCAAGGCCGCCGGCGAGCTGCAAGCCGACAATGCCATCATTGACGGCGAGATCATCGTCTTGAACGACACCGGCATTTCCGATTTTGGCGAACTGCCCAAGGCGATCATGGGCCGGCAGCACGATCTTTATTTCGTGGCATTTGATTTGCTCCACTTAAATGGGAACGACCTTCGCGACATGCCCCTGATTGTCAAACGGCTTCCAAAACTGACCCTCGATCGGCGTCCAATTTTGACCCCCTTATGTAATGCGCGGCGGTCAGCGTTCGCCCGGGCGGAGCTGGTCAGGGTTGCGCAGCCCGGGCGAATGCGGATGGCGCTTGGCAGCTTGATGGGGGATCAGGCGCGGTTCTTGAAGCGCCAGGATTCGTTTCCGGTCTCGATGATCTCGCAATGATGGGTGAGACGGTCGAGCAGCGCTGTCGTCATCTTGGCGTCGCCGAAGACGGCGGGCCATTCTCCGAATGCCAAGTTGGTGGTGACGATGATCGAGGTCCGTTCATAGAGCCTGCTGATCAGGTGGAAGAGCAATTGCCCGCCGGCTTGCGCGAACGGGAGATAGCCGAGTTCATCGAGCACGACGAAATCGAGCCGGGTGAGGTAGTCGGCGATACGGCCCTGCTTGCCGCTGCGGTGCTCGGTCTCGAGCCGGTTGACGAGATCGACGACGTTGAAGAAGCGGCCACGTGAGCCGTTGCGGATCAGGGCGCGGGCAATGGCGATTGCCAGATGCGACTTGCCGGTTCCGGTGCCGCCGATGAGCACGGCGTTGCGCTGGTCGGCGACGAAGGTGCCGTTGGCAAGGTCCCGGACCAGCACCTCATTGACCGGCGTGCCGTCGAAGTCGAACTCATCGATGTCCTTGGCGATCGGCAGCTTGGCGACAGTGAGCTGGTATTTGATGGAGCGGGCCTGCTTCTCGGCGATCTCGGCCGATAGCAGATCGCCGACGATCCTCGGCGGCTCGTGCTGGCGCTTGATGCCTGTCGCCATGACCTCGTCATAGGCGCCCCGCATCCCGTAGAGCTTCAGCGTGCCCATCAGTTCCAGAACCTGCGTGCGTTCCATCAGCTTGCCCTCCTGAGGCTGTCGTAGCGGGCGCAGTCGGCTTGCGGTTCGTGCTGCAGGCGAAGAGCGTCCGGGGTGAGAATGGTGACTGCCGGCGCCGGATCGCGTCGCCGCGCCAGGATGTTGATGATGACGGCGGCGGAGCAGACGTTCTGGTCGAGCGCTTCCTGGCAGGCGGCCTCGACGGCATCGATGCCGTCGGTCAACACCGCGGCCAGGATCGACACCATCTGCCGATCGCCATCATGCGCCGCCTTCAATCTGCGTCGGATACGCTCCATCGCCGACGGCAGAACCCAGTCCCGGAACGGCGCGCCATTGCGCAGCGCACCGGGCTTGCGGGAAAGCACCGGAACGTAATGCCAGGGATCGTAGATCGTCTCGCCGCGCCCGAAGGAGCGGACGTGCTCGGCGACGACCACGCCGTCCTGGCGGATGACGATCTTGCCGGCATAGGCATGGATCTCGACCGGGCGGCCGACGGCCGTCGACAGGACCGAGTATTTGTTGTTGTCGAAGCGAACCGTGCAGGTCTTCGACACCGAGGCCGGCACCGCATGGAATCCGTCGAAGGGGCCGCGATATTCGACCAGCTTGCCGCGCTCTTGCTCGAACACGTTCCAGATCGTTCGTTCCGGCTGTTCGATGTGACGGTGCGCCTTGGCGTAGGCGACGCACTTGTCCTGCAGCCAGGCGTTCAGCTCCTCATAGGTCTTGAAGCGCAGCCTAGGCGTGAAGAAACGCTCGCGCACCAGCCCGACCTGGTTCTCGACCTGACCCTTCTCCCAGCCCGACGCTGGCGTGCAGGCGACCGGCTGCACCAGATAATGGCTACACATCTGCAGGAGGCGGCGATTGTATTGGCGGTCCTTGCCAACAAAGATCGTTTCCACCGCCGTCTTCATGTTGTCGTAGATGCCGCGCGTGCAGGCGCCGCCGAAGAAGGCAAAGGCCCTGTCATGGGCGTCGAACACCATCTCCTGCGTCTCGCGCGGATAGGCCCTGACGAACATCATGCGGCTGTGGCAGAGCCGGACATGGGCGACCTTCACGGTCACCGTCACGCCGTTGATCAGGACGATCTCGTGGCTCCAGTCGAACTGGTAGGCCTCGCCCGGTGCGAAGAACAGCGGCACATAGGCGTCCGCCGTCGCCGACCCCTGCGCCTTCGCCCAACTCTTCGCGTAACGCCGGACGGCGTCAGAGCCACCCTCGTAGCCGAGACTGCAAAGCTCTTCGTAAATCCGGATCAGTGTCAGTTGCTCGCGCGCCGCCTTGCCACGGTTGCCATTCAGAAACCCGTCAAGCTGATCCTGCCACGGACCGATCTTCGGCTTGGGCTGCCGCTCGCGTTCGTAGGAGAACGATGTCTCATTGGATCTGAGAATCTTGCGGACGGTGTTCCGCGACACATGCAGTTCGCGGCAAATCCGCTTGAGCGACCATCCTTGCACATGGAATGCGCGCCGAACTCGGGCAATCGTATCCACCGACTTCATCCCCACACCATCCGCTCGCCACGACGAGCTGATGGTCGCAAATCAAAGCATCAGGGGGGTCAAAATTGGACGCCGATTCCCCGGCTTATGGGGTCAATTTTGCACGCCGATTCACAAGAATGTACCGTCTGGACATGAGGGCCTCTCAAGCCACGCTGTTTCACAAAATCGATTACAACTCCCTTCAGGAATGCCCGTCCTCCCGAAGATGTTCTAAAGG
>JAEKMB010000022.1 GCA_019508105.1 Alphaproteobacteria bacterium | reverse complement strand
GTGGGCAGCGAGCCGGATTCCAGCATGGCGGAAAATCCGATAATGGCCGACAGCGGCCCCCGGACTTCATGGCTGACATGGCCCAGCAGCCGGCTCTTGAAGCGGCTGGCGCGCACGGCGCGGCGATGGCGGCGTTCAGTGATGGCGACATGCAGATCGCGCTGATTGAGCAGACTGGCGGCGCGTACGCAGACAATGCTGCACACTGCCACGAAGAGTTGAAGATATTGGATGCGCAGGATCGGATCGATGGACATCGGCGGCGCCGGCTCCCCCAGAATCACCGCGGTGATGATGATCATGGCGGTCCCTGCGCCCAGGATGCGGAACTGGCTGGTCATCACCAGGGCCGCGGGCAGGATCAAAAACTGCAGCGGATAATAACGCAGCGGAAAGACCAGCAGGGTGACTGTCAGCAGCAACGTGACGCTCAGGATTGCCACTGGCAGGCGCCTGGGCAAGCGGAGCTTCTCGATCTGCCGCCAGGAGATGGTCATGCCGATGGGAAAGATGATGCAAAAGCCCAGCACGTCGGCAAACACCCAGTTGCGCCCCGCCGCGAAATAATCCTGCCCGCCCCCCAGCAGGGTCACCAGCATGGCGGCCGCACCCCCGATCAGCGGCGGCACAAGCCCCGCCTTCAGGCCGAACAGGATCGCCGCCCGCACATTGGCGAAGCGCAGCACGCGCTGCCGGGCGATCAATGCCAGGCACACCCCCATCTCCAGTGTATTGACCAGGCTGTAGCCAATGGTGAGCACCAGGGGCGAACCGGCCGCCAGGCCGTTGCCCAACAGGTCCCCGACCAGGATCGCCGCCAGCATGAGGGAATAGTCCCGCCAGCTCCGGCCATAGCGCAGCATCAGACACAGAGCGAAGGCGTTGGCCGGCCAGATGATGGCGATAGGGCTGCTCTCGGGTGTCAGCCGGATCGCGCCGTAACCCAGCACGAAGAATCCCACCGCGGCCAGCAGGGCGGCCGCCAGAAAATCCTTGCGAAGAAACCAGGTGGGGGCGGCCAGGCAAGGCTCCTGCTGCGGGCCGGCTGACTAGGGGCCGATTCTAGCTGACATGTCACGGAAAAGCCGCGCAAATCCCCAGAAATCCGCCAAATCTGAATTTTCGGAGGAAATCTTAAGGCCCATCCGGCCAACGTGCTGGGTGTCAAAGCCGGGGGGCTTCCAATGCAACGCTGTGTCGTGATCGCCGATGACGATCCCGCCATCATTAGGCTGGTCAAGCTGCGCCTGGGCATGGCGCATTACAATGTCGTCGCCACCAGTGACGCGGTGGCGGCTTTGGCCATGGTGCGCAGCCAGGAGCCGGTCGCGGTGATCCTGGATGTGGCGATGCCCGGCGGCGGCGGCGTGTCGGCGCTGAACCAGATCAAGTCCGATCCCCGGATGGCCAGGCTGCCGGTGATGATGCTGACCGGTGAGCGCAATCCCGAAACGGTGATCGAGGCCATGAATGCCGGCGCCGGCGACTATATGGTCAAGCCCTTCAATCCCGACATGCTGCTGGAACGGCTGTCGCGGCTGGTGAAGTCCAGCGCCATGATGTGGAGCGAGCCGCCCGCGGCGACTTGGGAGCTCTAACGGCCTCAAGTAGCGAAGCGATAGGCCATTTCAAAAGAGCAGCTTTAACTCGCGCAAGGCCTGCGGCAGTTGGGCGAAATCGTCCAGCACCATGTCCGCGCCAAGCTCCCGGGCCGGCACCGGGGTAAAGCCATAGGACATCAGGATACAGGGCACCTCGGCCGCGCGGGCGGTGTTGAGGTCGGTGATGGAATCCCCGATCATCACCGCCGGTCCGCCGCCGCAATCCTGGACGACTTCATGGAAGATGCGCGGGTCCGGCTTGGTATAGCTCTGGCGTCCGGCGCCATAGACGGCGGCGAACATGTTTGCGAGGCCCAGCCGCGGCAACAACAGGTCGGTCAGTTCCTGCGGTTTGTTGGTCAGGACACCCAGCCGCGCCCCTTGGCCCTTCAACGCCGTCAGGGTCTCTGTCACCCCGGGAAACAGCCGGCTGCCATCCGCAATATGCGCGGCATAATGGGCGATGAAGATGTCCACCAGGGGCGGCATTTCTTCGTCCGTCACCGGGGCGCCGCTGGCTTCCATCGCCTGGCTGATCAGCGCCTTGGCGCCGAAGCCCACCATGTGGCGCAGATGGCCCAAATCCAGCAAGGCGCGCCCCCTGGCCGCCAGCACGGCATTGGTCGCGCCCAGCAGGTCAGGGGCGGTATCGGCCAAGGTGCCGTCCAGGTCGAAGATCAGGGCAGGCATGGGCTTTCCGCAAGGTTTTGCAGCCGGAATCAAAGCAATATAGCGTTGCAAAACGTCATTTCACCTTTTTCCTGACAGGCCCTACCGGAGCATCATGTCGAAGGCTGCCATCATTCTCGCTGCAGGCGCCGGGACCCGCATGAAGTCGGCACTGCCCAAGGTGCTGCACAAGGTAGCCGGGCTGCCTTTGCTGGGCCATGTCATCGGCGCGCTCCGGGCGGCGGGGGTGGACCGCATTGTGGTGGTGACCTCGCCCGCCGGCGAAGCGGTGCGCAGCTATGCCCAAGGCATGGGCGCAGCCAGCGCCATCCAGGACCGGCAACTGGGCACCGGCCATGCCGCGGCCTGCGCCAGGGACGCGCTGGAGGATTTCTCCGGCACGCTTGTGATCGTCAATGGCGACATGCCGCTGGTCACCGGCGAAATCATCGCCGAATGCCTCAAGGCCCAGGCCCGCACCGGCCTGGCCATGCTGGCCTTCGAGCCGGCGGACCCCGCCTCCTATGGCCGGGTGCTGCTGACGCCGGAGGGTTTTTTGGACCGCATTGTCGAACATAAGGACGCCACCGAGACTGAGCGCTCCATCTCGCTGTGCAATGCCGGCTGCTATGCGGCGGATGCAAAAAAATTCTTCCATTGGGCCTCGGCGTTGAAGAATGACAATGCCCAGAAGGAATATTACCTCACCGATGTGCCCGCCATCGCACGCGCCGATGGCGTCAAGTGCGCCGTTGCCGTGGCCGACGAAGTCTCGGTCACCAGGGTCAACAGCCGCGCCGAACTGGCGGATGCCGAAGCCAAGTTCCAGGCCCGCGTCCGCACCCGCCTGCTGGCCGACGGCGTCAGCATGACTTCGCCCGAGACGGTGTTCTTCGCCCATGACACCAGGATC
>JAEKMB010000021.1 GCA_019508105.1 Alphaproteobacteria bacterium | reverse complement strand
AGCACACCCGTCTGCCCAAGGGCGAGATCGAGCACCTGGCCGACCTGA
Organism: Alphaproteobacteria bacterium; assembly: GCA_019508105.1. Taxonomy (GTDB): domain Bacteria; phylum Pseudomonadota; class Alphaproteobacteria; order Micropepsales; family Micropepsaceae; genus Rhizomicrobium. The sequence goes on along the minus strand of JAEKMB010000021.1, from coordinate 3,611 downwards.
AGATCGCCCTGGTCGGCCTGCCCGCCCGGGCCGGCAACCTCAAGCCCGCCGAGCTGTCGGGCGGCATGCGCAAGCGCGCCGGCCTGGCCCGCGCCCTGGCCATGGACCCCGAGCTGCTGTTCCTGGACGAACCCACCGCGGGACTGGATCCCATCTCCGCCAACCAGTTCGACGAATTGATCAAGCAGCTGCAAAAGTCGCTGGGTCTCACCGTCTTCCTGGTCACCCATGACATCGACACCTTGCGCGCCATCACCGACCGCATCGCCGTGCTGGTGAACAAGAAGCTGGTGATCGGCACCATTGCCGAACTGCGCAAAAGCGACGATCCCTGGATCAAGGATTATTTCTCGGGCGTGCGCGGACGCGCGGCGCTTGCGTCGGAGGAGGCGCACTAATGGAAACCAAGGCCAATTATGTCGCGTGCTGGCCTGCGCCGTCGGACTGGTGGTGACGATCCTGTGGCTGGCGGGGGTGCAGTACAGCCAGGAATACGCCTATTACCAGGCCAATTTCAAAGGCCCGGTCACCGGCCTCGGCAAGGGTACCATCACCCGCTACAACGGCATCGAGGTGGGGCGCATCACCGATCTCAGCTTCGATCCCGCCGACCCGTCGCGCGTCATCGTCACCGTGCAGGTGCAGCCCAACCTCAATATCCGCGAGGACAGCATCGCCTCGATCGACAGCCAGGGCCTGACCGGCGGGGCCTTTGTCGAGATCAGCGGCGGCAGCGCCAATTCTCCCCTGCTGGTGGCGCGCGAAGGTCAGCGTTATCCGGTGCTGCGCACCAAGCAGTCCACTTTCGCCCAGCTCCAGCAATCGGCGCCGGAAGTGGTGGCCAAGCTGAACGTCGCGGCGTCCCGGCTCAACGATCTGCTCAACGACAATAACCGCCGCGCCATCGCCCATGTGCTGGCCAATCTGGACGAGACCACCCAGGTGATCGCGCGGCGCAGCGCCGACATCGATTCCACCATCGCCAACGCCAACAAGGCGATGGCCAATCTCAGCGATGCCACCAACAGCCTCAGGCCCACCCTCAGCCATGTCGATCTTACTGTTCAGAAATACGGCAAGGTGGCCGACGATGCCGACGCCTTCATCAATGGCGACGGGCTGGCGCAACTTTCCGACCTGATCGGCGAGATGCGGCGGCTGGTGGCCAACCTCACCCAATTCTCCGACCAGCTCAACCGCACCCCGACCAAACTTTTGTTCGGCGACCGGCGCAAGGGATACGAACCCAAATGAGGACCCCCATGATTCAACTGGGCATGATCCAGCGGCGTCTTTTCCTGGTGGGCGGGCCGGCGCTCCTGCTGCCCGGTTGCGGCAAGGACCTGATCGGCCCGCCCGAGGCCGGTCCCATGTATGTCGTGCGGCCGCAATTCCCCGCCGCCCCCGCCGCCGGCGCCAAGGTCCCCTGGGCGCTGGCCATCCTGCGACCCGACCTGCCCAGTGGGCTGGACAGCGACCGCATCGCCCTGTTCCAGCCGGACGGCACCATGGATTATTACGCCAAGGCGACCTATCCCGACCGCCTGCCACCGATTGTGCAACATGCGCTGCTGGACGGCTTCGAGGCATCGGGGCGGATCGACGCGGTGGCGCCGGAGGAAGCGGCACTGCATGCCGATTACAACCTTGCCATCGAGGTCAAGGATTTTGCCGCCCATTACAATCAACCCGACGGTGTGCCCGGCGTCACCGTCAGCATCACCGCCAAACTGACCACCGCGCATGGCCGCGCCATTGTGGGAAGCTTCTCCACCGTGCAGACCGGTGCTGCCTCGGTGAACAGCACCGGCGCCGCGGTGCAGGCCTTGCAGCAGGCGTTGGGCGCAGCGGTGAAGGCGATCGTGGACTGGGCGCTGACATTCCCCATGCCCGTCACGCAGCAGCCGGTTTCAACCGCATCGCCCGGCAAACCGGCGGAGCAGTTGCTGCATGATGCCACGCGCGGATCACGCCGCCTGCGAGACGCACCGGCGCCACAATAGTTCCCGCCGAGCGGTGAAATAGTCGCTGGAACTCGTGCCGCCGGCTCCGTGTTTCCTCTTGTAGGATTTTGAAATACGGAGTGTGCCATGCTGAAATGGGCGCTGGTGTTTTTGGTGATCGGCCTTATTGCGGGCCTGTTGGGTTTTACCGGCGTTGCCGGCACGTCCATCGCCATCGCCAAGACCTTGTTCTTCATCTTCCTGATCATCTTCCTGGTGCTGCTGGTCGTGGGTCTTACCGCGGCAAGACGCGTCGGATAGCAAGGGGACAAAAGGACAATGCGCCGTCCGTTGCTCGCTGCCTTTGTCCTTGTTCCCGCCTTTGCACTGGCCATGGCTGAAGCCGGGCTGTTCACCTCCACCATTCCTGCCGTCGCGCAAACCCCGCCGCCTGCACCCAAGGCGCGTGCCTGCGATGAGCACTGCAACGCCAAATGGATGGATGCCAATTTGCGCACTGACCAGTTGCAGGTGGTGGGTACGGCGCAAAGCTACAAGCAGCGGCCCGATAGCGCGTTGATGGGCCTGATCCGCATGGGCGGCAGACGCGACGCTGAGGCGCTGGACTTCGCCCTTCCCACTCTGGATGCACAGTTGGACAACGATGTACGGGCGCTGCAGTTCGATGTCGCCTATGATCCGCAGGGCGGCGCCTACAAAAGGCCCGCCGGCGCCAGCATGGCGATGGATCTGGTGCAGGAGGATTATACCAAGGCCATGAGCAAGCCAGGCTTCAAGGTCATTCATGTGCTGGACGTGGACTACCGGTCCTCCTGCCTGGCGCTGGCTGACTGCCTGAAACAGATAGCCGTTTGGTCGAAGGCCCACCCTCGCCACCTGCCCATAGTGATTGCGCTGAAGACCAACGATACCCGGACCCCAATGCCCGGCGCTACCAAGCCGCAGGCCTGCGAGGAAGCGGCGCTGAACGCGCTGGACGCCGAGATCCGGGCCGCCTTCCCGGCCGGCCAGGTCATCACCCCCGATCAGCTTCAGGGCAGTCATGCGAGTTTGCGCGAGGCGGCCCTAGCCCATGCCTGGCAAAAGCTGGGCGCGGCGCGCGGCAAGGTGATGTTTGTGCTGGATGACAGTGCCGCCAAGGCCAAGCTCTATCAGGGCGCGCGCAAGTCGCTGGAAGGGCGCGCCATGTTCGTGGCCGCCGATGAAGCCTCGCCCCTGGCGGCCTTTGTGACCATTGCCGATCCGATGAAGGACGGCAGCCGCATCCAGGCCGCGGTGCGCGCCGGCTTCATGGTTACCACCCGCGCCGATGAAGACACCCGTGAGGCGCGGGAAAACAAGACGGCGCGGCGCGACGCCGCCTTTGCCTCGGGCGCCCAGATCATCCAGACCAACTTCGCGGCCGCCGATCCGGCCATCAGCGCCTATCGCGTCAGCCTGCAGGACGATCCCGCCGCCCTGTGCGGCACGGCGCTCGGCAGCGAGCATTGCGTGCGGTTTGAGGCCGCCCCGGCGCTGCTGCGCACCGCCACCGCGGCGATGCCGTAAAGGCTTGCGGGACAATCCGCCCTGTGTTTATGCTGGTGTGCCTGCGAGAGGCACGCTGTCCGCGCAAAGGGCCTAGCCCGCTCGATATTTCTTTGGTCT
>JAEKMB010000020.1 GCA_019508105.1 Alphaproteobacteria bacterium | reverse complement strand
GTTCAGCACGCGGTTGGACGATGCGCCGGCGAGCGCACTGAGACACCGCACAGAGCGCTCAACGGACATTGGGGCCGCCGGCGACGGGGCGCTGCAGAAACTGGATGCCGATGCAATCGTCGAAATGGCGGATCACCCAACCCTTGGTCTGACCCAGTTCGACAACCTCTCCGATGGGCGGATGCAGCTTGGTACGCAGCGACACGCCCTGCAGCGAAATGTCGAGCAGTTCGCAGGGCACCACATCGCCATTGCTGCGGGTAAAATGATCGATGGGGGCGCGCGGCGCGCTGCGCTGGAGACGCCGCGACCGGGTAACGCCCAGCATGCCTTCCTGCACATAGGCGGCCAGGTCCTGCTCCAGGCGCTTGCGCTTGGCGTCCTTGCAGACAAAACGCAGCCCCAGCTCGCCCTTGACGTAGCGGGTGGCGACGCCATCGAAACGGCCAAAGCCGTTGATGTAGAGGACCACGAAGGTGTCCAGCGGCGGCGGTTCGGCGCAATAGATACCGGCGCCCCCCGCCGACAGGTCCAGGATCAGGCAATCCAAGGTGGTCTCTTCGGCGGGCACGAAAAGCTTGCCCTCCAGGCGAACATTGACGCGCTCATCGGCACGTTGTTCCACTGGCGGCGCCTGATCCGGCGCCTTTTGCGCTGTCACGGTCATGTCCATCTACCCCACATCCTCCACCGCTTCTGCGGCTTTCCGGATGCAAACAGCGTAAACAGGAACTCTTAAGTTCCCGTGTACTGTCAGGTCAGAGGGATTTTCGCCCGGCCAAGCCTGCCCCGAAAATCAGGGTTAACAAGCATTGATCCACACAGAAAACGCGGCTCGCAGCGTGCTACTTGATCCGGCCGCGCGCTGCCACTTTCCACACCGCCTCGATCCGGCTACCGCGCAGGGCGATGATCTCTTCATGCAGGTGGATGGTGGTGTCGGTATAGCCCGGGACGAACTGCAGGCGATCGCCGATGCGGCCGGCGTCCAGCACCACACGTATGGGGTTGGGCCGGCTGGTCACCGTGGTCAGGATCGTGAGCGCCTGGGGCAAGGTGACGCCGAAATGCAGGCGGTAATGCTCGTCATTGAAAATGGCGCCACCGATCTGTACTTCGGTGACACCGGGCTGCTGGATGCAATAGAGCAAGGTGCCGGTGCCGCCGCAGCTGACAATTGAGACGTCATGTCCGGCCTGGCGGCAGGCTTCGGCGCTGGCGGTTAGCTTGCCGATGGCCTCTGCCACGGCTTTTTGCTTGGCCGCCGGATCGGCAATGGCCGCGGCATGCACTTCCCAGCTCATCACTCCGCAGAAGCGCAAATTGGGATAACGCGCGATGTCATCGGCCAGCGCCATCACCGGCGCGCCGGGCTCGACCCCGGCGCGGTTCATGCCGGTATTGACCTCAATCACCAGCCGCAGCTTTTTGCCGCCCGCCGCTAGTTCTGCGATATTTTCCTTGCTGTCCACCGAAACGATGACATCGGCGTGGGCGAGCAGCGTCATCAACCGCGCGATCTTGATTGGTCCCACGATCTGGTTGGCGATCAATATGTCCTTAATGCCGGCAGAGGCCAGGACTTCCGCCTCGCCCAGCTTGGCGCAGGTGATGCCGATGGCCCCCGCAGCGATCTGCTTGCTGGCGATCTCGATGGTCTTGTGGCTCTTGAAATGCGGCCGCCAGTTGACGCCGAATTCTTTGGTCCGCGCCGCGATATGGGCGATGTTGGCTTCCATCTTGTCCAGGTCCAGCAGCAACGCCGGGGTGTCGATCGCTTCGAAACTCATTCAGCCGCTCGCCAAGTGGAGAAGCCGCACTGTGCCGGACCGCTCCGGGAGGGTCAATCAAGCTCCGCCGCGAAACCGTCCGGGTTGCCCGCGCTGGGGAACGTCATTATCTTCGCGATCAATTTGGCGAGCCTGGACAAAACCGGAGGGGTTGATGACGATGAAGACCATGGCGGCGCTTGGAATTGCCGCGACTTGTTGTCTGGCGATCCCCGCCCTGCCGCAGACAGACGGCGTCGACCAGGCCGAACTCAAGCAGACCATGGCCCAGCATCCGGAATGGGCAAAGTGGCTGGCCGATCCGGCCCTGGCCAAACTGACCTTGGCCGGACCGAAGATGCCCAATTCACCTTGGCGCGCCGATGACATCCGCCGTCCCCAGCCGCCAAAGGTCGAAACCGGCACCGCCTGCAGTGCGGCGCCGCCCGGCGATGCCGATGTGCTGTTCGACGGTAGGGACCTCAGCAAATGGACCGGCGATCATTTGGAGGAATGGACCGTAAAGGCCGGCGTGGTGACCACCGGCGCGCGGGTCTATAATTTCCTCAAGACCAAAGCGTCCTATGGCGATGCCCAGATCCATGTTGAGTTCCGCGAGCCGGCCCAGCCCAATCCGCCGCTGAACCCGCAATATCACGGCAACAGCGGCGTCTTTCCCATGGGCCTGTATGAAGTGCAGATCCTGGACGGGACCAACAACCAGACTTATCCCGACGGCATGGTGGGCGCGATCTATAGCCAGAGCCCGCCACTGGTGAATGCCGGGCGGCCGCCCGGCGTCTGGCAATGCTATGACATCATGTTCCGCGCGCCCCGCTTTTCAGGCGCGACCGTGACGGCGCCGGCGCGCATGACGGTGCTGCTGAACGGCGTGCTGGTGCAGGACAATACGGTCCTGATCGGCGCCACGGTGCATGGCAAGGTGGCGAGCTATACGCCGCATCCCGCCGAGCTGCCGCTGGCATTGCAGGACCATGGCAATCCCGACAGCCATGTCTCGTTCCGCAATATCTGGATCCGGCGTCTCAGCCTGCCTTGACCGGTTTCAGTCCCAGCCTGGTGAGCGCGGCATTGAGATGCGCCATGGCTTCCGGCGTGGGGCCTGGATAGGGACCCGGTGTGGGATTGTTGCCCTTGTAGCCGATATCGGCGATGCCCTCCGGCTGGGAATAGAAGCCCGCCAGCATCAAGCCGCGGAGGCGCACGAAGAACTGTGCCGGACGCTGATAACCGGGCTGCACTTTGCGGCGATAGGCGACCAGATCGAAAATCTCGCGCCGCTGGGCATCATTGGCCTGGGCAAAATTCTTGCCGAAGCGCTGCTGGCTCTCGGCATCCAGCCAGGCCAGGCCCGACAGGATCAACCGCCGGTCGGCCTGCTGCAGCGGATAAGGCGCACTGACCCATTCATCCAGGAACGCATCCAAATGCAGCGCCGAACCAGAGGGCGAATGGGCGTCGGCCGGCAGCACCAGGTCGGCGGCAATGCGCAAAGTTTCGCGTTGGCCCGGCTCCAAGGTCAGCGGCCAGGGAATAACGGGCTTGTTGAGATTGGGATCATAACCATAACCGGGCGCGGTGATGAGTGCCGGCGTAAGGTCCTTCCAGAGCGAAACGGGGACGGCGGGCGGCGGAACGGGCGCGGGCGACGGCGCTGCGGGCGAAGCGCATCCTTCCAGCGCCAGCGCGCCGGATGAGGCCGCGGCAAACCACGTCAGGGTGACGCGGCGGGAAACCTCGCTCATACCTCGCCCCTCTTCATGCGCGTGGCCAGGTGCGCCATGTTGCGCATCGACAGTGCCAGGATGGTCAAGGTCGGGTTCTTGTGGGCGTTCGACGTAAAGACGCTGCCGTCCGCGATCACCAGATTGTCGATGTCCCAGCACTTGCCGAAACTGTCGGTCACCGAATTGGCGGCCTTGTCGCCCATGCGGGTGGTGCCCAGCTCATGGATGATAAAGCCGCCATCGGAAATTGCCCGTTCAGGCGGCAGGTCCGGAGTGATGACGGTACCGCCCAGCCGGTGGATCATGTCCCTTGCCGTCTTGATGCCATGGGCGATCTGGCGGATTTCATGTTGCGACCATTTCCAGTGGAAACGCAGCACCGGCATGCCATACTTGTCCTTCACCACCGGATCCAGCTCGCAATAGGAATCCTTGTTGGGGATCATCTCGCCGCGCACGGTGTAGGAGAGCTGGGCGCCGTAATAGCGCCGGGCATCTTCCTTCAGCGCCAACCCGTAACCGTCTTCCATCCCTCCCAATCCCAGGCCCGCGCCCGGCATGCCAAAGCGCCCGCCGATCTCATAGTGATAGCCGCGCGGGAAATCGAGCTTGCCCACCGCCTGCTCTTTATACAGCCAGAACGGGATGTAGAGG
>JAEKMB010000019.1 GCA_019508105.1 Alphaproteobacteria bacterium | reverse complement strand
CACAAAACCGGCCTCGTCAAAGCGCCAAATGATCCCACCTGCCGTCATCCTGTCCCACACCCAGATGGGCGAAAATGTCGGGTCCGCCGCCCGGGCGATGAAGAATTTCGGGCTGACGGACCTGCGCCTGGTCGCTCCCAAGATGGAATGGCCCAATGACCGGGCCCAGATGCTGGCCAGCGGTGCGGGCGACATCCTGGAGCAGACCCAGATCTATGACGACGCCAAGGCCGCGCTGGCCGATTGCCAGATGGTGCTGGCAACCACAGCGCGGGGTCGGGATGTGACGCGCGAAGTGCTGACGGCGCAGGCCGCGGCACAGCGGTTGCGCCAGGCGTCAGAGGCGGGCGTAAAGACCGCTATCCTGTTCGGCGGCGAGCGCGCCGGTCTGGACAATGACGAAATTTCCCTGTGCGACGCGCTGATCACCATTCCCACCGCGCCGCTGCCGCGGGTCAAGGACACCGAACTCAAGGCCTCATCCCTCAACCTGGGCCAGGCTGTCCTGTTGATGGGCTATGAATGGCTGAAGTCGGGCGACACCACGCCGGCCGTGCGCATCCGGGAGCGCATTGCGGTGCCCGCCAGCCGCAAGGAACTGGTGGAGCTGTTCGAACATCTTGAAAAGGAACTGGATGCTGCCGCATTCTTCTTCCCCGCCGAAAAGCGTGGCGCCATGGTACGCAACATCCGCGCCATGATATTGCGCTCGGGCCTGACCGACCAGCAGGCCCGCACCATTCGCGGCATGATCGTCGCGCTCGTGCGCAACAAGTATAGAGGCCAGACGTGAGCGCCCTTCCCATTATTGGTCTTGTCCTGGTTGCCCTGCTGGCGATCGCTTTTGCGGTGGTGCCATTGCTGCGGATGACGAACGTTCGCAAGCGGAGCCTTTTGCTGGCGGCGATTGCGCTTTTCATCGCAGGCATCGGCGGCGGCGTGTATTTTCTGGTGGGCCGCCCACACCTGGCCGCGCGCGACGCCAGCGGCCTCAACACCCGCGAGATCAACGGCCTGATCCCTTTCCTGATCCAACGGGTGCATCAGCATCCCGAAGATGCCCGCGCCTGGCGCTATCTGGGCCAGGCCTATATGACGGCCAATGATCCGCGCAACGCCGCCAAGGCCTTGGCGAAGGTCATTGCCCTCACCGGCAAGGGCGATGCGCAGCTCTATGCCGCCTATGGCGAGGCGCTGGTGCTGTCCGGCCGCAACGACATACCCCAGGAAGCCGCCGACGCTTTCGCCGCGTCGCTGGCGGCGGATCCGCGCAACGCCCCGGCCCGCTTTTATCTTGGGCTTTACAAGGCCAGCCATAATGACCGGGCCGGTGCCATCGCGCTGTGGCAGAGCTTGCTGGCCGATACGCCGGTCTCCGCGCCGCTGCATCAGATGCTGGTGGACCGCATCGCGGTGCTGACCTCGCAAGGCGGCGGCGCCCCCGATCCGCGCGCCATGGTGGACATGCTGGCGGCGCGGCTGAAGGCCGATCCCAATGATGCGCTGGGCTGGGTGCGGCTGATGCGCGCCTATACCGTGCTGGGCGAAAAGCAAAAGGCCCAGCAGGCACTCGCCAGTGCCCGCAAGGCCTTTGCCGGAAATGCTGATGCCCAGACCGCTTTCAACACCGCGGCCAAGGCGCTCAAGCTGAACTAACTTGTCATGCCCGCGGAAGCGGGCATCCAACTTCATTCTTCGGCGCGGACGCTCACAAGTTGGATTCCCGCTTACGCGGGAATGACAGCAGCGTCAGTAAGGCATTCTGCGCTTGGTATAGAGCCGATCGGCTTGCGCCCTTTCTTCGGTCGTTGGTCCCATGCGCCGGCCCTGATCGATTTCCTGCTGCGGCGTCGCGCCGGGCGGGCCATTGCCCAGCCACTGGATCTTGTGCGCCCTGGCCGCCAGGCGGATGCGTTCCAGGTCTTCTTCTAGACGCTTGGAAGCGGGCAGGGCAGCGCGCTGCGCCGGGGTGAGGTCGCCCCGGATCGCATCCCAGCCGAGATGGGACCAGCCATTATCGCCCGGACCGGGCTCGGCAAAGGCCAGGCCCTTCACCGCCATCAACTGCTCCGCCGCCATGGCGGAGCGGCGGTTTTCCAGTTTGAAGCCCATGCTGATCTCGCCCTTGGGATTGTGCGGCCAGGTATCGGCGAGGCGCAGATACTCGGCATTGCTGACGCCCCAGATGTGCGAGGCGAAAGATTGGCTGCCGGCACCGCGGCAGCCCTCGATGGGAAGTTCTTCCACCCCCGGCCAGGTCCATTTGTAGCGTCCGCCGGCGATGGCGATTTCGGCGGCCTCCGGCGATTCCATTTCGCAGATCAGGCAGCCATGGGCGCCGGCCGACAGCGCCTGGTTGATCTGCCACACATTGGCGCGCATCGACGGACCGTCAAAGCCCCAGGCCGGCAGGGTGACGAACACCATGGGGGTGCGATGACCTGACGGCGTCGGACCGCCATCCACCAGGCCCTGCATGAAGTTGCGCAGCTCCGAGAAGTTGAAGCTGTCATTCTCCATTTCGTAATTGATGGCGTCGCACCAGGTCTTGGCCATGCGCTTGCCTTCTTCATAGGTATCAGGCGCACCGGAAGGACCGTATTCCGCATAAGCGACCACCTGATTGTCTTCCCACAGCTCGATCGCCTTGTTGATGCGGCGCGGCTTGTAGTTGGGATCGACACTGGGAACCATCGGCAGGGTGCGGGCCCAGTTCGCTTTGAAACCGTAACCCTTGCTGGCGGTGCCGATATAATGCGGGCTCTCCAGCATGTTGCGGCCGGTGGCATGGGGAACACCGGGCGGGTAGCCGCCTTCGTTGGGCGCAGCGCCGCGTCCTTGCGCTAGCGCACCGCTGGCGGCGACGGCCCCGGCACTGACCATGCCGAAGCCTCTCAGAAAATCGCGTTTCTTGATGTTTTCCAGCGCCTGCGCGGCGCGGCCCACCGCCGCACCGTCGCGGCCGCGCACCACAAGCTGCGCGCCAAAGGGCTGGTCGGTTCCCTCGCGATAGAAAGGATAGGAACCGATCGCCACATCGGGATGGGCCTTCTGCACATCGGCCAGGCCCGGCGCGATCACGCCTTCGGGGATGACGGCTTCCACCGTCACGCTCTGCACCGATGGCCCGCGCGGAAGTTCCGGGGCGATAGCGTCCAGCATGGCGCGCATCACCATCGGCACACCGGCCATGACATAAACATTGCCGATATGAAATCCCGGCGCGCCCGACACGCTGTTGGCCACCAGCGTGGCGCCATGGGGAATGCGGGCCATGCGCTTCCTCATGTCATTGAACTCGCCAGGCGGATAGCGCGCCTCCAGCAGGGCATAGGCCTCGGGGTGATAGCCGATGCCGACACCAAAGGCGCGCGCCACCGCATCGGCGGTGATGTCGTCATGGGTGGGACCGATGCCGCCGGTGGTGAAGACAAAGTCATAAGCGGCGCGCAGGGCGTTCAGGGCGGCGATGATCTCGGCTTCCACATCGCCCACCACCCGCACCTCCTTCAGGTCGATGCCCAGCACGGTCAGGACCCGGGCGATATGGCCCGTATTGGTATCCTGGGTGCGGCCCGACAGGATCTCGTCGCCGATCACCAGGACTGCCGCGCTTTTGCTCATAGGTTCCTGTTTGGTTTTGGCGTTCGGACCATTATATTGGCCCGGCATGACCATCGCACCCCAGTCCGAGATTTTTGAGGCCGCCCGCAAGGCCCATTTCGCCGTCACCCTGCACCAGGCCGATGATTTCGAGGGCATGCGCCGGGCGGGACGGCTGGCGGCCGAAGTGCTGGACCTGCTGGTGCCCCTGGTCCGGCCAGGCGTGACCACCGCCGCCCTGGACAAGGTGGCTTACGACTACATCATCGCCCATGGCGCCATCCCGGCCTGCCTGGGCTATCGCGGCTATCGCCACACCGTCTGTACCTCCATCAATCATGTGGTGTGCCATGGCATTCCCAATGACAAGCCGCTGCGCGACGGCGACATTGTCAACATCGATGTCACTGTGATCCTGGACGGCTGGCATGGCGACACCAGCCGCATGTATCCGGTGGGCGAGGTCAAGCGGAAGGCCGAACGCCTGGTGGAGATCACCTATGACGCCATGATGCGCGGTATCGCGGCAGTGAAGCCGGGCGCCACCACCGGCGATATCGGCCATGCCATCCAGAGCTTCGCCGAAGGCCAGGAGAATTGCGCCGTGGTGCGCGATTTTTGCGGCCATGGCCTGGGCAAGGTGTTCCATGCCCTGCCCAACATTGTGCATTACGGCAAGCCGGGCCATGGCATCGCCCTGAAGCCGGGCATGTTCTTCACCATCGAACCGATGATCAATCTGGGCGGCTTTGGCGTGAAGGTGCTGGCGGATGGCTGGACCGCGGTGACCCGCGATCGTTCGCTGTCGGCGCAGTTCGAACATTCGGTGGGCGTGACCGAAACAGGGGTGGAGATTTTCACCCTGTCGCCCAAGGGACTGGATAAACCGCCTTATCTCTGACGGAGACGCG
>JAEKMB010000018.1 GCA_019508105.1 Alphaproteobacteria bacterium | reverse complement strand
GACTGGGCCGGCTGGGGCAAAGTCTGGGCCTGAAGTAGTAGAGCGGCAAAAATTGCAACGAATCGCATATCGCAAGATCCTACTAATTTGCAAAGCAGAAGACTCACTGGTTCAGCCAATCTAGCTTCCCCGTCGCCCGCATAGCCTCCCACACCCCATCGGTCAATTGATCTACCGCCCGCGTAGCTGCGTCGATCCAGCCGCCCCGGCCTGAAGGCCTTATCCAACCTCCCTGGCCCGAGGCAAATCCGCGGCGTTTTCGGCCAAACGCAATCCTATGCGGGGCATTAATTTTGCTTGTAGAGTTGCGCACGGGGTTGAACAAGGGGGCAAGAATGAAAGCCATTTTTCTGTCACTGGCCATGGTCGCGGCGTCATCCGTTGCCGCACTGGCCGCGGATTATTCTGGCACCTGGGAAGTGGTGGTGCTCGAGGCCGGGCATAAGAATTACTACCTGCCGATGACCAGCGGCCGCCTGGAAATCGCGTCCGGCGGCGCCTCGGCCCGCTTCAACCAACTGACCTTCACGGGCAGGCTGCAGAAGGATGGCCTGCACCTGGAGTGCATGATGCGTGGCGCGCCCTGCGGAGAACTGACCGTGCAGGCGGACGGCGGCCGACTGGCCGGCAAGGGCAGTTTGCTGGATGTCAGCCGCCTGGAAAGGCCGGTGACCCTGGAAGGCCAGCGCCCGGCGCCGCGGCGCCAAGCCCGCACCTTCGACTATGAACCGACGCAGTTCTCCAACCATTATTCGCCGACCCTGACGGCAGCCTTGCGCCTGCAGCCGGGCGACACAGTTCGCACCCGCACCCTAGACAGCCGCGGCCAAGACCGCGACGGCAAGCCGCGCGCGCCGCGCGGCAATCCGCTGATCGGGCCCTTCTTCGTCGAAGGCGCGATGCCGGGCGACACCCTGGTTGTGCGCCTCGACAAGGTGCGCACCAACCGCGACACCGCCTATCAGACCAATCTGATTAACAGCAACGCGCTGGAAGCGGGCTATCTGCATGGCATCGCCAATCTCGAGGAGGGGTTTACCTCCTGGAAGATCGACGCCGCCGCCGGCACCGCCAGCATTGTCGGACCCAGCAGCAAGATGAGCGGCTATACCATCAAGCTCGAGCCCATGATCGGCAGCATCGCCGTTGCCGCGCCGAATGACGAGAATCGCACCAGCGGCTATATCGGCGCCGCCGGGGGCAACATGGATTCGCCCGAAGTCCGTGAGGGCGCCACGCTTTATTTCCCGGTGTTCCAGCCTGGCGCACTTCTTTACATGGGCGACGCCCACGCGCAGCAGGGCGATGGCGAGATAACAGGACAGGGGTTGGAAACCTCGATGGACGTGAACTTTACGGTGGACGTGATCCCAGGCAAGGCGCTGCGCCAGATGCGCCTGGAAAATGCCGATTATGTCATGGTTATGGGCACCGGCCTGACCATGGAGGCCGCGACGAAGAGCGCGACGACTGAAATGAGCCGCTGGCTGGCCGATACCTATGGCCTGTCGCCACACGACATCGCGCAGTTCCTGGGGACCGCGATGCAGTATGAAATTCCCGAGGTGGTGGACGGCACGGCCGACGTCATCGCCAAGGTCCGCAAGGACGCGCTGGCGAAGTTGCGCCAGTGACGCACGCTTGCCTACGCCCAGCCGTCGCTTCTACGATCAAGGCGCCCTGCTGGGACATGTCGAAAAGTCCGCTTTTGGCGCAAAGCGGACACGGGGCTGGCTGGGGATGAATGGCATCTCCTGACCCAAAGCGGACATTCCCTCATTAAGGGGGCTGTCAATGTCGCTTACATCAGAGCGCGCCGATTGTGCGCGGGCAGGAACATCATCGCGTCTCGGGAGTTGATGATCCGATCACAACAACAAGGACGCCCCTTATGCGCTATATTGTACCCGCCATAGTCGCGCTCAACCTCATCAGCGCCGCGGCGCTTGCACAAAATGCGCCGGCCCAGTCCGGCCCCCAGAACCCGGCGGTCAAAGGGGTGCATGACAACAATTCCGCCCAGCCTGTCTCGGGAGCGAACAGCTTCACGATGCGCGAGGCAAAATCCCAAATCGAAGCCAAGGGCTACACCCATGTGAGCAACCTCAAGAAGGATGCCAATGGCGTATGGCGCGGCAGGGCAATGAAGGATGGCGCGGCCGGGCCGGTCAGTGTCGATTATCAGGGCAATGTCAATTAGCCACTCACAAAACCGACAAGGAAACAACATGACCAAGACAATCACGCGCGTATATAGCGATTACGCTTCCGCCGAACTTGCAGTCCGCGAACTCAAGGAGGCGGGTCTTGGCGACAGCCACATTGGGTTCGTGGCCAGCAATGCAGAGGGCTGGCACAAACCGGACGCCGGCAATGTTGATCCTGAGCACGACAAGGATCGCGACGGCAAAGATGATCGCGCTGAAGGCGCTGCGGCGGGGGGCGGCCTGGGCGCCCTGGCCGGTGGAGCGGCGGGTGTCGCCGCAGGGCTCGGCCTGATCGCTATTCCTGGCATCGGTCCGGTCGTGGCGGCGGGATGGCTTGCTGCCTTGGCGGCCGGCGCGGCGGGCGGCGGCGTAGCGGGTGGCCTTATCGGCGCGCTGGTCGAGTCGGGTACCAGCAAGGAGAACGCAGAATTATACGCCGAGGCAGTGCGTCGCGGCGGCGCCATCGTGACGGCGAAGGTGCCCGACGATGAAGAGGCAAAATACACCCAGATCATGGACAGGTCGGCATTCGATATCGCCGCGCGCGAGAGCGCCTATCGCAGCTCAGGGTGGAGGGGATATGACCCGTCCGCACCGGCCTATGACATTGAGCAGGTCCGCAGGGAACGCGAATCCTATCGCCTCTGAGAGGAAGGCCGGCAGCCGGCGTTTTTCAAGGCAAACAGCGTGCCGGTGTCGCGGGATGCGACGGGCGAGTTACAGCTTGTTGGGATGATACCGCTGGCTGACATTGGTTTGACGCGGGACGCGATGACTGCCTTTGGCGCGAAGCAGACATTGGAATTACTGGGACCAAATCACCGCTTTTTCACAAAGCGGACATTGCGTACCCCGCGTTTGTATCCTTGCGCACTACTTACCCGAAAACAGTGGTGTAAGGTCTAAAGATGCTCTTCGCGAAATAATACGCGCAGTCAAAATGAGGGTGGGCCATCCTCATCTAAAAATACAGCCCCCTCAAAACTTCATCGCAGCTGAATGATCTAACCGCTCTCCGTACCGATACGGTCACCGCAGGCAACGGAGCGGATAGCACAGGCTTTGGAAGGGCGTTACGGCCATAACCGGCCTCGACGGTGACAGCCGAAAAGGCACCGCAACGTAAAAAAGAGCGTTGGAACCCTCGGCTCTTTTGAAAGTTCCTACCAGGTTCGACATGGAGAACCCAGTGGCAGAAAAGAGAAAAGGTACCCTGGCCAAAGCGGAAGCGACTTTCCTCAAGGCCATGCGCAATTTCCAAGAGACAGTTATGGGAATGGTGGGCGAGCCGGAACCAGCCCCCAAGGCGAAGAAGGCGGCCAAAAGGAAGCGCAAGACAAAGAAACGGACATCGAAGCGCGGGAGACGCTGATATGGCGACCAACGCACCCGC
>JAEKMB010000017.1 GCA_019508105.1 Alphaproteobacteria bacterium | reverse complement strand
GGGCACAAGGGCCCTCCGCCTGTGCCGGCCATCACAGTGAAGGTGTCCCCCGCGGTGGTGCATCAGGGAAAGATCCTGTTCGATGACAATTGCGCCGGTTGCCATGGCAGCAACGCAATTGCCGGCCCGCTGCCCGATCTGCGCTATGCCAGCACCCAGACCTTGGAAAACATCCAGGGCATTGTCCTGGGCGGCGCGCGCGCGGAACGCGGCATGCCGTCTTTCCGGAAAATCCTGACCGCCGAGCAAGTGCGTGCCATTCAGGCCTACATCGTCTCACGCGCCCGGGAAGGCGCCGGCGGCACGGAGCACCCCTGAGGCCCTGCCGCAAGAGTCAGGCTCTCGCGGCTGAAAGGCTTTTGCAGGATTCGCTGCGTAGGTTGCGGCTTGCGGGAAACGAAATATATACCGCGGTACCTTGCGCCAACTTGCTCTCGATCCGCACTTCGCCGCCATGGAGTTCGGTA
This sequence comes from Alphaproteobacteria bacterium, assembly GCA_019508105.1. GTDB lineage: Bacteria > Pseudomonadota > Alphaproteobacteria > Micropepsales > Micropepsaceae > Rhizomicrobium. The sequence goes on along the minus strand of JAEKMB010000017.1, from coordinate 2,735 downwards.
AATATCTTGACCAGCGAAAGTCCCAAACCCGTCCCATCGAATTTTCGGGCCAGGTTCGAATCGATTTGCCGGAACGGCTCGAAAATCAGCGGAAGCATTTCCTCGGCTATTCCGATACCGGTATCGCGCACGCAAATAACGACGCCGCCCAATGTACCAAGCCCCGTCTGCACCAGCACTTCTCCGCCTTCATGCGTAAATTTTATGGCGTTGGAAAGAAGATTCAGAAATATCTGTTTGACGCGCAATCTATCGAGTTCAAGCAGCGGCAGCGGGCAAATATTGAGTCGAAGCTGCAAGTTTCGCTCCGCTGCCTGCTGGCGCACCAGATGGGCTGCCTCTTCGATGACCTCAGCCAGGTTCACCGGCTCAGCGCGCAGCTCCAGCTTGCCCGCATCCGCCTTGGTGAACTCCAAAATGTCGTTGATAACGGAGAGAAGATGTTTGCCGGCTCTGTAAACATCGGCGGCATAATCACGATATCGTGGTACGCCGGGACCGAACACTTCCGACTTTATCATATCGGAAAAGCCTATGATCGCATTCAGCGGCGTCCGCAATTCGTGGCTCATATTGGCGAGAAACTCGGATTTGACCCTGGTCGCCGTTTCCGCGGTCTCTTTGGCAATTTGATTGCGCAATAGTTCGACTTCCAGTTTCTGTTTCTCGACCGCGCCGTCTCGGAACATTTGAAGGGTATGCGCGAATTGCCCGATTTCATCCCGCCGGTCTCCGAAGGGAATGGCATGGCCGAAATCGCCGTCTATGACTGTTTTCATGGATTGGGTTATGCGTCTGAGCGGCCGGATCACCCGAAAGATCACATGCAGGGCCATGGACGATGCCAGGCCGATAGACAGTATCATCAGAACAACCGCGACATAGAAATTTCGGTCTGCCGCGCCCAATTCCCCGGAGGCGCGCGCTTCTGTCAGGTTAAGCGCCGTATCGGATATCGCACCAATGCGGTTCAAGGCCTGTTCGGATACTCTCGTCCATTCCTGGCTGGAGATTGACACCGGCTTGTTTTTTTCAAGCCCGTCGATGATTTTTGCCTCCCATGCGCGCAGATCCTCGAAATAGCTGTTTTGCGCCGCTTGGATTTCCGCTTCCAGGTCTGACGGAAGAACGGCCAGATCCGCTTCACCTGTAACCTTGTCCCAAAGGGCGTCAGTTCTGCCTGCGGTTTTCGCAAGCTCAAGCCGTTGATCAGCGGATAACGTGCCTCCGGCGTCAATCGCCTCGGCGACCAGCCGCCGTTCGATGCCGGCCTCCACCCGGGCGCTCCAGGCAAATCTGCTCACATCGATCGTGTCGCTGTCGAACGGATCAAAATGCACGATATCGCGGGACAACGCGTCGGCCTGCTGGTTGGCCTCGTGCATAAGGTTGGTGTAGGCCGAACGCCATCGGGCCGTTCCCGAATGCATCGCCGTCGGGCGGACGGCATCTCCGGCCACTTCACGCAAAGCATCGTCATACGCAACATGAGCATCAACCAGCTTGCGAAAGCCGGGAGAGGCTCCATCCTTCATATAGGTTGTGAGTTCCGCCCGAACCGAGCGAAAATCCATTTCGGTCTTGGCGTGCAAACTTTTCATTCTATCGACCATTTTCTGGTCGACCATGGCCTGATTGAGGCTTGCGGTGGCGCTTGCTTCCGCGCGCAGATCGGTTTTGACGGAAAGTATGCTTCTCTCGATTTGAACGGCAGCCAGCGTTCTGGCCGATTTCTGCTTCCGGTCAAAAGCGCCATGCGCTGAAACAACAAAGGTCGATACCAGCACTATCACCAATGTGCTTGTAATGGCGGCGAGCAGCACGACAATGGATTGGGATTGTTTCACGTTGGCCTTCCCGGGAAATTCCGGTTTTGGCCACCTTCACCCATAATCCTAAGCATTGAATTAAGCGTTTTTGGCAGGCGCCGCAGGGCGTGATGCGGGCGTTATTGTGGTTAGGAAAGTCTTAGCCCCCGGCAGGATGGCAAGCGCGGGACTGTCCTTTATGCCTGTGGTATCAGGATGTTTGACGCATCGGTCGCAATGGGCTGGATCACCCCGCCGGACCGGCTACTTTTCATCCGCATAAGCCTTGACCAGGTCGGTCCAGAAGTCGCGGCCGATGAAAGCCGCCCGCACGCCTTCGCGCTCATTCAAGCCGTGAATGCCATTGGCGTCCGGGTCGGCCCAGTCGCCAGGCACGCCATAGGTGGGAATGCCGATGGCTTCCAGGAATATGCCGTCGCTGGCGCCTGTGGACATCGAGGGCACCAGCGGCACGCCGGGATAATATTTCTTCATCAGCGCTTCGGCAGGCCCCATCACCTTGGGATCGAGTTTTGGCGGCTGGGCCAGGGGACGGATCGGCGGCACCGGTGTAATGGTGACTTTGGGATCACCGATCACCTTCGCCAGGGTGGTGCGGGTGCCTTCCACTGTCTCGCCGGGAAAGATGCGGCAGTTGATATTGGCGCCGGCGCGCTGCGGCAGCGCGTTGTTCGCGTGGCCGCCGTCCAGCAAGGTTGCCACACAGGTGGTACGCAGCAGACTGTGATTGGTGCGATCCCGGGACGCGATGGCGGCCGCCGCGCCATCCGCCGGATTTTTCGACAGTGCCACCATGGCCTGACTGATGTCGTCATGGCGACGCAGCCCCGCCATGGCAAAATAGACCTTGGTCGTGTCGGTGAACTTCACTGCAAACTCATAGTTGCGCACCTTCACCAGGGCGTC
>JAEKMB010000016.1 GCA_019508105.1 Alphaproteobacteria bacterium | reverse complement strand
ACACCTACGTCACCAATGCGGTCAAGCATTTCAAGTTCGAGCCGCGCGGCAAGCGCCGCTTGCATTCCAAGCCCACCGCCGGCGAGGTGAAGCATTACCGCTGGTGGCTGGAAAAGGAACTGGACCTGGTGAAGCCGAAGCTGGTGGTGGCGCTGGGCGCCACCGCGGCGCTGGCCTTGGCGGGCAAGCCGCTGGCGGTCGCCAAAAATCGCGGGCCGTTGATTCTGGATGGGCGGCGCGGCTTCATCACCATCCATCCCTCTTTTCTGCTGCGCATGCCGGAGGAGGACAAGGCCAGGGCCTGGAAGGATTTTGTCGCTGACATGAAGCGCATCCGCAAACTGTCCACGGAAAAGCTGGCGGCATAGGGTCATGCACCGCTTGAACCACTAGGGATAGACGCGGCACTTTTCGTTCCCATCGCGCCTGTGGGCGGCTTGGAAAGTTGCTTGAACCATCGCCTCGCGCCCGGTTGATTGCACGCCCCGTTGCTGGAAAAGAAATGGAACAGGAAGCCTACCGTCACGTCCCCTATGACATCGACGTCGAGCAGGCTCTGCTGGGCGCGATCCTGGCGGACAATCGCGGCATGGAGCGTGCCAGCGCGCTGATCAAGCCCGAGCATTTCTACGATCCTTTGCATGGCCGCATCTTCGAGACCATGACCCAGATGATCGAGCGGGGCGGTGTGGTGGTCACGCCGCTGACCCTTCACGCCACCATGAAGTCCGATCCCGGCGTGATCGAGACCGGCGGCCAGGCCTATTTCGACGCACTGCGCGCCGCCGCGCCGGCCATCCCCAACATCCGCGATTACGCCAATATCCTGGCCGATCTTTACGTGCGGCGCAGCCTGATCCGCATTGGCGAGGATATCGTCAACACCGCCTATGACGCGCCCACCGAAAAGACCTCCAAGGACCAGATCGCCGAGGCCGAAAAGGCTCTCTACGCGGTGGCCGAAACCAACAAATATGGCGAAGGCGCCATGGATTTCCACGAGGCGCTGCGACGCGCCGTGGAATCGGCCGAACGTGCTCATGCCCGCGGCGGGCGCATCTCCGGCGTCACCTCCGGCTTCACTGATATCGACAATCTCCTGGGCGGACTGCAGCCCTCCGACCTGCTGATCCTGGCGGGGCGCCCCGGCATGGGCAAGACGGCCCTGGGCACCAACATGGCCTTCCACGCCGCCAAGCAATATATGCGCGACCTGGAAAACAATGCCGAATATCCCAGCGGCGCCCCGGTGCTGTTCTTCAGCCTGGAAATGGCCGCCCAGCAGCTCTCGGCACGTATCCTGTCCGAACAGTCCGAACTGGAAATGTGGAAAATCCGCAACGGCAAGTTCAGCGAAAGCGAATGGGAGAAATTCGTCCTCACCATGCAAGACCTGTCCGCCCTGCCGCTTTACATTGACGATTCCGGCGGCATTTCCATTGCCCAGATCGCGGCCCGCGCCCGGCGCCTCAAGCGCGAAAAGAATATCGGCTTGATCATCATTGACTATCTGCAACTGGTGGAACCGTCGCGCCGCCACGACAACCGGGTGCAGGAAATCACCGAAGTCACCAAGGGCCTCAAGACCCTGGCCAAAGAGCTCAATGTGCCGGTGCTGGCTTTGTCGCAGCTCTCCCGCGGCGTCGATGCCCGCGACGACAAGCGGCCCGTGCTGTCGGACTTGCGCGAATCCGGCTCCATCGAGCAGGACGCCGACGTGGTGATGTTCGTCTATCGCGAGGAATATTACCTCAAGTCCCGCGAGCCCGAGCCGGGCAGCGCCGAACATGCCAAATGGATGGAAAAACTGGAGCGCGCCACCAACCGCGCCGAAGTGCTGGTGGAAAAGCACCGCCATGGCGCCACCCGCGCCATCGAGCTGGTGTTCGAGGGCATGTATACCCGCTTCAGCAACATGGCCAGCGACGGTTTTACGCCGCCCCAGTGATCAAGTGGCGGTTTTTACTGCCACGAATTTCGCCCCCCCCAGCAGCGCCGCAACTTGGCGCGGGATCAGCTTGAGGTCATAAAGAAAGCGCACCAGCTCGCGCCCGATATAGGTAAGGCCGAAGGCGCGCAGGCCCCGCCGTGTGCCTTCAATGTCGGATTTTTCCCCGACAAATTGCTCCTGCCGCGCGATGGCGGGCAAAAGCTGCCAAGGCGACAGGGCAGCGAACAGCGCCGAATTGTTGGGATTGAACAGCAGATGATCCACCGGCAGATCAAACCGCGTCTGGGCCACGAGCAGTGCCGCCGCTTCGCGGTCCAGAATATAGGCGGCCGCGCCGGTATGGCGCGACAGCATCCGGCCCATGCGGAAATCCTCGCCCACCGGCTGCACATCGCGCAGCAGCACCCGCTGGCCCGGCGGGCCGTAATGCTCCAGCTTCACCACCCGCACCCCGGGCGGTATCCAGCCATCATCCGCCAGCATGGCCGCCGCCACCTGCGACAGCCGCACATCGTCTTCCAGGAACACGGCATGGGCATCGCTGCCGGCGAGGAACTGTTCCCAGGCAGCACGATGCGAGAGCAGGCAAGCCTTGTCGCCGCGCGGGATCTCGCCTAAGGGGCCGCCGGCCGCAAACCAGCGGTCCAGCGCCGCCGGCGCGGTCGCGGCAGCGTCGCAGGCCTCGATCCTGTCCAGGACCAGGCCCAAGGCCTGGCCTTGGGCGGTCATGGCCGCCAGCCGGTCGGGCCGCCGCCCCAGGTTGATCAGGTAACACCGCATGACGGTTGCGTTAGCATTTTTACCGGTTTTCCGCCATTAAGCCCCTGTACGGCCCTGTTTTTCCTGCCCTCACGCTTCTATATGGTGGGGAGGCGGGGAAGCGTTTGACGGATACCAGCTTTTGGCCAGCGATTTAGCCCTGACGCACCCGTTTCTGCGTCCCGGAACGGTCCCCCTGGGGGCCGAAGAACAGCGCCGTACGGCGCGGTCCAAAGCCATCTCCACGGCCATCACGACCCTGCTGCATGTGCTGTTCTTTTTCTTGGTGCATCCGTTCGACATGAAGTCGCGGCCGCTGATCGAAACTATCCTCACTCTCACCTTGCCGGGCAACAACCGCCCGCCGCCGGAGCGCCCGATCAATCCGGAAGTTCTCACTATCGCGCCGCCCCGCATGCTGGCGGCGCCCATCATCGTGCCCAAGCCGCCGCCGATTCACACCGAAGACGAAAACAGGAATGCCACCGGCCGGCCGGGCGACATACTGGGCGCGGTGGGCCGGGCGCTGGCCTGCGACGCCGGCAGTTGGGAGCATCTGACCAGCGCGGAGCGGGAACGCTGCGGCCTTTATCCCTGGCGCGGGGTCAAGCTGCCCAATGGCTCGCTGGTGATGATCCCGCGGGGCGTGCTGCCGCGCCTGAGGGAAGCACCCGACACCCAATTCAGCGTCAATACCGGTTCCGACCGGATCGGCGCTGATGTGCGCAGCGGTGTCACCCCCGGAATGGGCGGCTGCCCCATCTTGCAGAACACGCCCTGCATGCATCCCTCGCCGGGCATGCAATCGGCCACCGGCAACAATTGAGGACGATGATGGACGCCGCCCGCCGCCAATCTTCCGCTATAACGGGCGCCATGAGCGAGGGGAGTGATTTCCAGGCGGCGCGCCTGACGGTGCGGCTGCCGGCCATTGTCGCCAATTACCGCACCTATCGTCGCATGGCCGGGCCCACCGCGGTGGCCGCGGTGGTGAAGGCCGACGGCTACGGGTTGGGCGCGGCGCGGGTGGCGCCGGCGCTGGCCGCGGCCGGCTGCGATTCCTTTTTTGTGGCGCGGCTGCAGGAAGGCGTGACCTTGCGCAAATGGGTGCCGCAGGCGCGTATCTTTGTGCTGGACGGCGCTGATGCCGATGCGGTGCCGGCATTGATCTCCCACCGCCTGACGCCGGTGCTCAACAGCCTTGCCCAGATCGCGGCCTGGGGCGCGGCGGCCGGTGTCGGCGCCTCACGGCTGGATGCGGTGCTGCATGTGGATACCGGCATGAACCGGCTGGGATTGCCGGGCGATGAGCTGGCGGTTCTGTCCGCCGAACATGCCAGGCGCCTGGCGGGACTGAACCTGGTGCTGGTGATGAGCCATCTGGCCTGCAGCGATGATCCCGCCAATGCGATGAATGCCGAGCAGCTCTCCCGCTTCCGGCAGGCGCTGGCCATGCTGCCGCCGGCGCCTGCCAGCCTGGCCGCCAGCCATGGCGCGATGCTGGGCATGGATTATCATTTCGACCTAGTGCGGCCCGGCGTGGCGCTGTACGGCGCCAATCCGCAAGCCCATGAAGGCACCGGCACCGGTGCCCCCAATCTGATGCAGACCGCCGCCGTGCTGACCGCCCGGATACTACAGGTCCGCCGAATTGACTCCGGGGATAGCGTTGGCTACGCAGCCACG
>JAEKMB010000015.1 GCA_019508105.1 Alphaproteobacteria bacterium | reverse complement strand
GCCTATTACCAGCAGGGACGCTATGAACAGAGCTGCCGCAGCGGCAATGCCACCAACGGCACCATCTTCGGCGCCCTGGCCGGCGGCTTGATCGGTGGCCTCGCCTCCAGAGGCAATGCCGGCGCCACCATTGGCGGCGTCGTAGTCGGGGGCTTGCTCGGCAACGTCATCGGCCGCGACATCGAATGCGAAGACCAGCCGGTCGCCTATCGCGTTTATGCCGAAGGCCTGAACGGCGATCTGGGCCGCCCCTATGAGTGGCGCAACCGCGGCAATCGCGGCACCTTCACCGCCACTCGCGAATATCGCCGCAGCGGTTCTGTTTGCCGCGACTTCACCGAGACCACCTGGCGCGGCAGCCAGAGCTTCACTCGCACCGGTACTGCCTGCCGCGAGGTTGGCACCGGCAACTGGCGCTTTGATTGACCCGCAACTGGCCCCGGCGTGACATCATGCCGGGGCCGTTGCTAGGGTGCCTGGCGGAACCATCTGTTTCGGCTGTTCGTTCTGGCGGTTCGATCGCCGGCGGGAGATTGCATGAAGCTTATTGTCGTTACGGCCGCACTTCTTTTCACCTTTGGTGCGGGCAGCAGCGCCTTTGCCGATGCCTGCAGCGGGCGCGACCATACCGGCGGCACCGTCGCCGGCGGGCTGCTGGGCGGATTGCTCGGCGGTCTCCTCACCAAGGGCAATGGCGCGGGCATCATCGGCGGCGCCCTTGTGGGCGGCCTTGCCGGCAACGCCATCTCCCGCGACATGGACTGCGAGGATCGGCCTTATGCGGCGCGGTCCTACAATGACAGTTTTCATGGCCCGGTCGGCCGCCGCGTGGAATGGCACCGGGGACCCAATCACGGCTACATTGTCACCAACCGCGAATATTACCGTGGCCCGCGCCTCTGCCGTGATTTCACCCAGGTGGTCTATCGCCGGGGACGGGAATTCGATCGCGACTGCACGGCCTGTCAGAGGCGGGACGGGGAGTGGGAGTTTCTCTAGGCCTTGATCAGCTCGTGGAAGAGGATTTGTACCCTCAGGCGGGCCTGAGGCTCCGGGCATAGCGCCTGGCATTGGCGACATAGATCGCCGCCGAGGTTTCCAGACCCTGCATCTGTTCGCTGGTCAGGTCGCGCATCGCTTTTGCCGGCGTCCCCAGGATCAGCTTACCGTCCTCGAAGGTCCTGTCCTCGGTGACCAGTGCGCCCGCGCCCACCAGGCAGCGCGCCCCGATCCGCGCGCGGTTGAGCAGCACCGCCCCCATGCCGATCAGCGAATGGTCACCGACATGCGCGCTGTGCAGGATGACGCGGTGGCCGATGGTGACCCCGCGCCCGACGGTGACGGGCTGTCCCGGATCGGCGTGAATGATGCTATGATCCTGCACATTCGAGTCCGGCCCGATTGTGATCCACTCATTGTCGCCGCGCAGCACCGCTCCGAACCAGATGCTTGCGCCCTTGAGCAAGCGTACCTTTCCGATCACAACAGCGTCCGGCGCGATCCAGCAATCCTCTCCTATCTCCGGCCCGGCGCCGTCCAGGGCGTAAATCGGCATCGACTTTCATCCGCGTTTTTCTGGCCTGCGAGAAATTCATACACCGCTTGGCAAAAAACGATACCCTGAAGTCAGTCGATTTGATTCGTCTGTTTATTGGGGGAAACGGCACTGGTGCTTTTCGCACTGCGTTCGCCAACTGAATCCAGGGCCGGGTCACCGGGCAGCCCCTCCCCCTCGTTCACACCCACCCTTCACATCATCGGGAGTATCTATGGCCAAACGCTCCATGCGTTCCAAGTCGCGTGACTCTGCCTTTGTGCAAGCAAATGTGCACCCGCTTTTCCCCGGCCGTTCCGGTCACGGGGCCGGCTGGACCCCGCATGATCCCGATGGCCAATTCCGGGACCGAAAATATGTAAAGAACATCCGGGCCATGAGCTCGGCGCAGCAGGAGTTCATGGACGCCATCGACGCACAGAGCGTGGTGCTGGCGCTTGGTCCTGCCGGTACCGGCAAGACCTATCTCGCCATCGCCAAGGCGGTGGAAGCGCTGGAAGCGGGCAAGGTCAGCCGCATCGTGCTGTCGCGCCCGGCGGTGGAAGCGGGCGAGAGCCTGGGCTTTTTGCCCGGTGACCTGCAGGAGAAGCTGGCGCCTTACTTGCGCCCGCTCTACGACGCCCTCACCGAACGGCTGGGCACCAAGCGGCTCAAGGCGATGCTGACCGACGGCGTCATCGAGATCGCGCCGGTGGCCTATATGCGCGGCCGCACCCTCAGTGAATGTTTTGTGGTGATCGACGAGGCGCAGAACTGCACCTATACCCAGATCAAGATGCTGCTGACGCGGCTGGGTTGGCGTTCCACCATGGTGCTGACCGGCGACCCGGACCAGACCGATCTTCTCCCTGGCATATCCGGGCTGGCGGACATCGCGGCAAAACTGGAACGGCTGCCGGACATTCCGGTGGTGCGGCTGGCGGAAGGCGACATTGTGCGCCACCCCCTGGTCGCCTCGATGCTGACGGTTCTTTAGAAACGGAAAAGCGCGGGCCGAACGGCTCGCGCTTTTTTCTATATGGCCAGATCCACCAGGATGGCGCCCAGGATAAAGGACCAATAGGCCGCCAGGCCCAGCGCAAAACCATAAGCCGCGCGGCTGCATTCCTTCTTGCGGAACGAACGGGTGGAATTGGCCAAAAGCACGCTGGGACCGGCCAGCAGCATGACGCCATAATGGGCGTAAGTGCCGGCGCGGCCTTCGGGCTCCCTGACCATCAGGCGGTAGCAGTTGGCCACGATGCCGGACAGGGTCAGGCCTCCGGCAAGCGAGAAAAGCAACAATACAATGTTTCTCATGCCATCAGCCTTTTGCCGTGAAACAGCACAAAGACGGCCAGCCGATGCGGGCTTTTGAAAATATGTGACATGTCTCGATATGACGCGAATTGGTGTTTCCTGGTCACGCGTCGCAAGAATTGGGCAACTCCGCCCCAGGCCCCGGCCGCGGCGCCGCCGCCAGTGCTAGGATCGGGCGGGGGAAGGATGAGCGGCAGAAGCGGCAGCGAGGAAATTCACCGCCATTCCGGCTGGTTGATCCCGGCCGGCTTTCTCCTGGCCATTGTGGCTTTGTCAGGCCTGTTCCTGGGCTGGTACCTGCGCCCGGGGCCCAAGGCCCCGGCCGCCCCCACCGGCCGCTCCACCATGGTACAGGTCCAGGTGCGCGGCACCGC
>JAEKMB010000014.1 GCA_019508105.1 Alphaproteobacteria bacterium | reverse complement strand
GATCTCGATGGTCATGGCGCGGCTGACCACATCGCGCGACGCCAGGTCCTTGGCGTTGGGGGCGTAGCGCTCCATGAAACGCTCGCCCTCCGAATTGGTGAGATAGCCGCCTTCGCCGCGCACGCCTTCGGTGATCAGCACGCCGGCGCCGAAGATGCCGGTGGGATGGAATTGCACGAATTCCATGTCCTGCAGCGGCAGGCCGGCGCGCAGCACCATGGCGTTGCCGTCGCCGGTCTGGGTATGGGCGCCGGTGCAGCTGAGATAGGAACGGCCATAGCCGCCGGTGGCCATGATCACCTGATGGGCGCGGAAGCGGTGCATGACCCCGTCATCCAGGTTCCAGGCCATCACGCCGCGGCAGGCGCCGTCTTCCATGATCAGATCGAGGGCGAAATACTCGATGAAGAAATTGACTTCATGCTTGACGCACTGGCCGTACAAAGTGTGCAGCATGGCATGGCCGGTGCGATCGGCGGCGGCGCAGGTGCGCTGCACCATGCCCTGGCCGTAATTGGCGGTCATGCCGCCAAAGGCGCGCTGGTAGATCTTGCCTTCATCGGTGCGGCTGAAGGGCATGCCGAAATGCTCCAGCTCATACACCGCCTCCGGGGCGTTGCGGCACAGATATTCGATGGAGTCCTGATCACCCAGCCAGTCCGATCCCTTGACGGTGTCGTACATGTGCCAGCGCCAATTGTCCTCGCCCATATTGCCCAGCGATGCGGCGACGCCGCCCTGGGCTGCCACCGTATGGCTGCGGGTGGGGAACACCTTGGTGATGCAGGCGGTCTTGAGGCCCTGCAGGGCGCATTCCAAGGTGGCGCGAAGGCCCGCGCCACCGGCGCCGACAACAACGACGTCGAAAGTATGGTCAACGATGGTATAGGCGGGCATGTCTTATCCCTATAAGGCGGCGATGCGCACGATCGCGAAAAGGCAGGTTGCCGTGACGGCAATGACGGAAAAACGGATCGCCAGCATCAGGAATATCTTGGTGCCCGCGGTGTGGATGTAATCGTCCACCACCACTTGCAGCCCCAGATAGGCATGCCAGAGCGAGAAGCAGATGAAAGCCCCCATCAAAAGCGCGTTCCAGGGATGGGCGAGAAATTGCAGGGCGGTGACTTCGCTGGTGCCGGCCAGCCCCAGCATGGCGTAACCGAACCACAGCGACAGGGGGATCAGCGCCACCGAAGTGACGCGCTCATGCCAGAAATGGCCGGTGCCCGAATGGGCCGAGCCCATGCCCTGCACCTTGTGCAGCGGGGTCTGCGCGGAGTTCATCTGAGATATCCTCCGTGACCGGTCCAGGCCAAGGCAAAGATGGCGATGGCAATCACCACCGAAGCCACCAGGATCATCATGCTGTTGCGCTCGGCGAGATGTTTTTCATAGCCGTACCCCAAATCCCAGGCCAGGTGCCGGATGCCGTTGAGGAAGTGATAGACCAGCGACCAGGTGAGGCCGAACACCACCAATAGCCCGATGGGCGTATCGGCCAGGGCATGGAAGCTCTGCCAGCCTTCCGGGCCGTTGGAGATCGATATCAGCCACCAGGCCAGGATGACCGCCCCGACCGACAGGCCGACGCCCGTGGCGCGATGGGTGATGGATGTCGCCATCGTGACCGGCCAGCGATAGATGGTGAGATGGGGCGAAAGCGGCCGCGTGGACATGGCCGGTCTTTGCGGATTTTCCGCCATCAAAGCCCCCTCAAGGCAAAACTGAAGAACAGGGCGGAGTGTAGGGGTGGGGCGGTTCCAGTCAACCGTTCCCGCAAGGCGCCACTCGCTTTGGGACGCGGCTTGCGTCAAATTCTCCCCTGCGGGGGCAAATGCGCGAATCAACGGCGGAGACAAGGACTTGGCGGCGAACCGGGCTGGCCATACCGGTTGAAGGCATGGCGGTGCCAGCGGCGGGGATGGCGATCCTCAGCCTGATGTTTCTCTCCGTGGCGCTGTGGAATGGCTTTCCCCTGATTTTCTATGACACAGGCGCCTATATTTTGGAGGGGCTGGGCCATGTCTTCCTGGTCGAGCGTGCCCCGGTCTATGCCGACTTGCTGTTTCTGGCGGGCGGGGCCTTCAGCCTTTGGCCCATCGTGGTGCTGCAGGCACTGATGACCAGCTACATCATCCTGGAAGTGGCCCGCGCCGAAGTGCCGGGCCTGACCTTGCGGGGTGTAGTCCTGATCGGCGCGGCCCTCACGCTCCTGACCGGCATCGCCTGGTATGTGGGCCAGGTCGAGCCGGACATCTTCACCCCGATGGTGATCCTGGGAAGCTGGCTGCTGCTGTTTCGCGGCGACCGGTTGGGCAAGGCGCGGCTGGCGGTGGTGACGGGCCTGACCGCCTTGGCGGTGGCCTGTCATCCTTCGCATCTGGGCCTGATGGGCGGGCTGTTGATCTCAGCGGCGCTGATCCGACTTGGCGTGCGCCGCTGGCGGCTGCCCAGGCCGAACATCAAGCGCGGATTGATCGGCCTGGCCGCGGCGCTGTGCCTGATCGTGGTGGGCAATTTCGTGCTCACGAGCAATTTCTTTATCAGCAAGTCCGGCTCGGTCTTCATCTTCGCCCGGCTGATGCAGGACGGCATCGTCAAACGGCTGTTGCACGACACCTGTCCGCCCCAGGGCGACATCCCGTGGCGGCTTTGCGAATACAAGAACCGGCTATCCACCAGCGCCAACGGCTGGCTGTGGGGCGCGGGCAGCGGCTTTCATGCCCTGGGGGGCTTCACCAGCAAGTCCCAGCAGGAAGAAGACAGCCGCATCATTGCGGAAAGCCTCAAGCGCTATCCGGTGATGCATTGGCGCGCCGCGGTTTATGACTCGCTATTGCAATTCCTGCAATTCAAGACCGGCGACGGCATCGAGCCGCAGCTTTCCATCCTGGAGCCGAACTTCCGCCGCATGATCCCCGGGCAACTGCCCGCCTATCTGAAGGCGCGCCAGCAGCACGGCTTGATCCGCTTCAAGGTGCTGAACCTGATCCATGTCCCGGTGGGAGCGATGACGGTGCTGGGACTGCTGGTGTTGCTCCAGCATGCCGGGCTGCGCCGTGCCTGGGACCGGGCTAGCCTGCCGGCGCTGGTGCTGCTGGGGCTTGTGGGCAATGCCATCATCTGCGGCACCTTTTCCAATCCCCATGACCGCTACCAGTCCCGGTTGATCTGGCTGCCCGCCCTGGTGGTCCTTCTGGCCGTCGCCCGCGACCGCCGCGCCTTGCA
>JAEKMB010000013.1 GCA_019508105.1 Alphaproteobacteria bacterium | reverse complement strand
GGGCCTGCGCCATACCGCCTGGCGCGAGCGCATCAGCGGCGTAGTGCTACTGGCGCTGGGCGTGATGGCGGCGCTGGCATGACACCAGAGCAATTCATCACCAGCAACGCCGCGCTGATCGCGCCGCCGCTGGTGCCGGAGATCAAACTGTACCTGGCCACCGAAGTGGTGCCGCTATGGCATGCCACCGAAGACGAATTGGAAAAGATCGGCCTGCCGCCGCCTTACTGGGCCTTTGCCTGGGCCGGCGGCCAGGCGCTGGCGCGTTACATTCTCGACCATCCGGGCATGGTGCGCGGCAAGCGGGTGCTGGATATCGGCGCCGGCTCCGGTCTGGTGGGCATCGCCACCGCCAAATCCGGCGCCGCCCATGTGCTGGCAGCGGACATCGACGCCCATGCGGTGGCCGCCATCCGCCTTAACGCCGCCGCCAATGCCTGCGCCGTGACGGTGACCCAGGATGATCTGATCGGCGCGCCCAGCGATTGGGACATTATCCTGGTGGGCGATCTCTTCTATGAACGTCCGCTGGCGGAGCGGCTGCTGGCCTGGCTGGGACGGCTGGCAGTCCCGGCGCTGCTGGGCGATCCGGGCCGCAATTATTTTCCCCGGGATAAAGTGGAAAAGCTCGCCAGCTATTGCGTACCGACCACGCGCGATCTGGAAGACCGCGAAATCCGCGAGACCGGCGTTTATCGCCTGCTGCAGGACTAGGCGGACCGCAAACCCTCTGTCACAGTGAAGCGCTCGCGCCGGGGACCCTCATGCTGTTTTTTGACCGTATCAAATCGCTGGAAGCCATCCTGGCAACGGCCGAGAAAAAATCGCTGCACCGCTCGCTGGGCCCCTTCCAGCTTACCCTGCTGGGCATCGGCGCCGTCATCGGCACCGGCATATTCGTCCTGACCGCCGAGGCCGCGCAGAAGGCGGGCCCCTCCATGATACTGTCCTTCTGCATCGCCGGTTTTGTCTGCGCCGTGGCGGCGCTGTGCTATTCCGAACTGGCCTCGATGGTGCCGGTAGCGGGCTCCGCCTACACCTATACCTACGCCGTGGTGGGCGAACTTATGGCCTGGATGGTGGGCTGGGCGCTGATCCTGGAATATGCGGTGGGCGCCAGCGCCGTCGCGGTCGGCTGGTCCAATCACGCGGTGGGCCTGCTGCACGGGCTGGGCGTGAATTTTCCTGCCGCCGTCAGCAACGCCGATGCCCTGATGGCCAAGGTGCAGATGGCTTTGGGCGCAACACCCAACCCCGACCTGCTGACGGCGGCCCATACCGGCGGCTGGATCAACGTTCCAGCAGTTGCGATCTCAGCCGCGGTGACCTGGCTGCTGGTGATCGGCACCACCGAAAGCGCCCGCGTCAACGCCGTTCTGGTGCTGATCAAAATCGCGGCCCTGACCTTGTTCATCGCCCTGACAATTCCGGTCATGCATGCCGAGAATTTCACCCCCTTCCTGCCGACCGGCGCGGCCGGCACCTTCGGCGCGGCAGCTTCCATCTTCTTCGCCTATGTCGGCTTCGACGCGGTTTCCACCGCCGCCGAGGAAGTGCGCAACCCGCAGCGTAACGTGCCCATCGGGCTGATAGGCTGCCTGGCGATCTGCACCGTCTTCTATCTGTTGGTCGCCGCCGGCGCCATCGGTGCCATCGGCGGCCAACCCTTGATGCAAGGCGGCGTGTCGCTGGTGCCCGGCTCGCCCGAAATGGCCGGCCGCTGCGTCCAAGTCGTTGCCTCGGGCGCGCTGGAACCGCTGGTCTGCTCGCGCGAAGCGCTTGTTCATGTCCTGCAAACCATCGGCTGGCCTGCGCTGGGCCGGCTGGTCGGGCTCGCGGCGGTGCTGGCCCTGCCCTCGGTCGTACTGATGATGATGTTCGGCCAAACCCGCGTCTTCTTCACCATGGCGCGAGACGGCCTCTTGCCCGACAAGCTGGCCTCGGTTCATCCGCGTTATCGGACGCCGCATGTCGTGACGGTGGTGACAGGGGTGGGCGCCATGGTCGCGGCAGCGGTGCTGCCAGTCGGCAGGCTCGCGGATTATTCCAATTCCGGCACGCTGTTCGCCTTCCTGATGGTAGCAGTCTCGGTGATGGTGCTGCGCCGGACCGACCCCGGCCGCAAACGCCCGTTCCGCACGCCCGCCGTGTGGATCATCGCGCCCATGGCCATCATCGGCTGTCTGGTGCTCTATTTCTCGCTGCCTCTAACGGCGATCCTGGTCTTGCCGGTGTGGGGCGGCTTGGGGCTGCTGGTCTATTTCCTCTATAGCCGCAAGCACAGCCATGTCGGGCGCGGCCTCATCGAGGGCAACGCCGAAGACCAACCACCCGTTCCCGGCGTGTAAAACCGGACGCGTTTCGCTAGACTACGGTATGTCCTACAAATCCCTGCGCGATTTTCTGGCGCGTCTTGAAAAAGACGGCGAATTGGTGCGCGTGCGCGAACCGGTCTCCACCGTGCTGGAGATGACCGAGATCCAGACCCGGCTGATCGCCGAGGGCGGGCCGGCCGTGATATTCGAAAAACCCATCAAAGCCGATGGCACACCAAGCGAGGTGCCGGTGCTGGTCAATCTGTTCGGCACCGTCAAGCGCGTCGCCATGGGCGTCACCATGGGCGGCAAACACAGGACCAATGGCGCAGACCTGCGCGAAGTCGGTGAGCTGCTGGCCCAATTGCGCCAGCCCCAGCCGCCGCGCAGCTTCGGCGAAGCCGCCGAATTGCTGCCGCTGGTGAAAACCATTCTGGCGATGAAGCCCAAGACGGTCGGCAAGCCCGCCTGCCAGGACATCGTGCTGCGCGGCGGCGATATCGACCTTGCCAAGCTGCCGGTGCAGACCTGCTGGCCGGGCGAGCCGGCGCCGCTGATCACCTGGCCGCTGGTGATGACCAAGGGGCCCACCGATGCGCGCGAGGACAATTACAATCTGGGCATCTACCGCATGCAGGTGCTGAACAAAAACCAGACCGTCATGCGCTGGCTCAAGCATCGCGGCGGCGCCCAGCATCACCAGCGCTGGGCCGCGGAGAAAAGCGCGCCCCTGCCGGCCGCCTGCGTGATCGGCGCCGATCCGGGCATCATCCTGGCGGCGGTGACGCCGGTACCCGAGACCCTGTCCGAATATCAGTTCGCGGGCCTTCTGCGCGGCAGCCGCGTCGAGCTGGCCGACTGTGTGTCGCAGCCTTTGAAGGTGCCGGCGGAAGCCGAAATCGTCATCGAAGGCGAGGTCTCGCTGTC
>JAEKMB010000012.1 GCA_019508105.1 Alphaproteobacteria bacterium | reverse complement strand
CCATAGCTTTCATAGACGGCGCGGATGGTGGCCAGCATCTTCTGCTCGGCCATGATCTCTGCGGCGCCGCGATCGCGAAAGCCGCGCGGCAGCCTGGCCTTGGGTTTGAGTGGTTTCTGCGAGGACATGGGAAACTGCTGGAATCTTCGGTTGGCGGGGGTTGTACCGGCCCCCCGGCATGGCGGCAAGGAACCGCGCGCCGCCAGACATAAAATATGATAAATCAATCACTTACAAGCGCGCCGCTTTGTCCCTTGCGCCCGCCCATGCTGCAATGCGAACTAGCTGAAAGAAGCCGGAGGAAAGTGTCCGTGGCCGAAAGCAAAGTCTATCCCGATGCGGCAACGGCCCTCAAAGGCGTGACGTTTGACGGCATGACGGTGATGTCGGGCGGCTTTGGCCTCTCTGGCAATCCCGAAAACCTGATCGCCGCGCTGAAGGAAGACGGGACCCGGAATCTCACCGTGATCGCCAATAATTGCGGCGCCGATGGGCTGGGCCTGTGGGTGCTGCTGAACAATGGCCAGATCCGCAAGATGATTTCGTCCTATGTGGGCGAGAACAAGCTGTTCGAGCAGCTCTACCTCACCGGCAAGCTGGAGCTGGAACTGAACCCGCAAGGCACCCTGGCCGAGCGCATCCGCGCCGGCGGCGCCGGCATTCCCGCCTTTTACACTCGCACCGGCGTCGGCACGGTGGTGGCGGAAGGCAAGCCCGTCGAAGAGTTCGACGGCCTTACTTATGTGCGTGAGCGCTGGTTGAGAGCGGACCTCGCCATCGTCAAAGCCTGGAAAGGCGACAGCGAAGGCAACCTCGTCTATCGCAAGACCGCGCGCAATTTCAATCCGGTGATGGCTACCGCCGCCAAACTCACCATCGCCGAAGTGGAAGAACTGGTCGAACCGGGCGAGCTCGATGCCAACAACATCCATACGCCGGGGATTTTCGTGCAGCGCATCTTGAAAGGCCGCGATTACAAGAAGCCGATCGAGCGGGTGACCACACGTCCTCGTCCAGCGGGAGGCGTGTGATGGCCTGGAGCCGCGAAGACATCGCCGCCCGTGCCGCGCGCGAGCTGAAAGACGGATTCTATGTCAATCTGGGCATCGGCATCCCCACCCTGGTGGCCAATTACATTCCCCCCGGCGTGAAAGTGACGCTGCAGAGCGAGAATGGCATGCTGGGCATGGGCCCCTTCCCCTATCCGGGCGAGGAAGACCCCGACCTGATCAATGCCGGCAAACAGACCATCACCGAATTGCCAACCACCAGCTATTTCTCCTCCGCCGACAGCTTCGCCATGATCCGCGGCGGCCATATCGACCTGTCGGTGCTGGGCGCCATGGAAGTGTCGGAAGACGGCGCCATCGCCAACTGGATGATCCCCGGCAAGATGGTCAAGGGCATGGGCGGCGCCATGGACCTGGTGGCCGGGGTCAAGAAGATCGTGGTGGTGATGGAGCACACCAACAAGGCAGGCGAGAGCAAGATCCTCAAGCAATGTACCCTGCCGCTGACCGGCACCGAATGTATCGACATGATCATCAGCGACCTTTGCGTTTTCACCCTGGAGCGTGGCAAAAAAGGCCTGACCCTGATCGAGCTGGCGCCGGGCGTGACCTTGGAAGAAGTCGCGGCCAAGACCCAGGCCCAGTTCACCTCGGCGCTCTAACCCCATGACCCGTCGTCTTCTGCGCCGGTTGTGGCGGCATCATCTTCCCTTGGGGCTCGCCACGGCGGCCATCGTTTGGCTTTTCTATATCACCCGGCCTTATCCGGACGTGATCACGCGGCTGAGCTTTTCCACCGCCTGGCCGGCGCTAGTGCTGTTGACAGTGAGCTTGGGCGTAGGCCCCTGGCGGGTGTTGACCCGCAAGCCAGCAGCTTTGTCGGTGGATCTGCGCCGCGACATCGGCATCTGGGCCGGCATCACCGGGGTGGCACATGCCGGCATCGGCCAGTGCGTGCATCTGCGCGGCCGGCCCTGGCTCTATTACATCTATGAGAAAGGCCGGGAGCATTTGCTGCCGCTGCGCCACGATATGTTCGGCTTTGCCAATTACACCGGCCTGTTCGCCGCCCTGATCCTGCTGGCCCTGCTGGTCACCTCCAACGACGCCTCGCTGCGCAAGCTGGGGCTGCCAGGCTGGAAAAGCCTGCAACGCTGGAACTATGCCTGCTTCGCGCTAACGGTGTGCCACACCTTCGGCTATCTGCTTGGCATCGAAGGCCTGCAGGCGGCCGCCATTATCACCGCCAGCCTGTGCGTGGCGATCACGGCATGGCTGCAATGGGAAGGCTGGCGCAGCCGCGCCTGACCTACCTGGCGGCCCCGCCCACCTTTTCCGATCCGGTGCCGCTGCATCCCGCCGCGCCATAGCGCACGAATTTCTGGATGCGCTTTCCGGTATCGACTTCCGCCGTATAGATATTGCCGCGGGAGTCCAGGCTGACCTGGTGCAGCCAGTGGAACTGACCGGCATTGCGCCCCGAACGGCCCAGCCGTCCCAGCTCCTGCAGATTGGCGCGGTTGAGCAGATAGATGGTCATGTTGGAATTGTCGCCGACATAAAGGCAGCTCTGGCCCTTGTCCTTGGAGAAATTCAGCGACACCGAGGTGCCCGGCATCGCCGGAATGGTCTCGGTAGTACCGCTGATCCACTGCTCCGTCACAAAACCGCACTTGCCCGTCAGGCCTTGCGGATTGCTGCAGGGCTTGCCCAGATCCGGGCTGTTCTTGTCGAACACCTGGATGCGGTCATTGCCGCGGTCGCAGACATAAATCTTGCCGTCATTGGCCAGCTTGATGCAGTGGACCGGGTTGCGGAAAAAGGCCGGGCGCTTGTTGCCCTTCTGCACATCGGGCAGCCAGCGTCCCGCTGCCGCGGCGCTCGCATCGTCCACCGGATTGCCGCCATAAGCGCCGAAATGGCCGATATATTTTCCAGTCTCGGCGTCCACGATCAGAATGCGGCGGTTGCCATAACCGTCGGCGACATAAAGCCGGTTGGTCTTGGGATCCACCACCATGTCGGCCGGCAGGTACAAGAGCGGCGTACCGTTGATGCCGCCATTGGTGTCGTTACTGGCCGGCGCATTGGGTGTGCCGCCGATCCGCATCTTGAAGTTGCCGTTCATGTCGAACTTCAAGACAAAGCCATCACCGCCCTCCTTGTGGGTGGTCCAGGCCGATGCCGGATCCACCGGCTTGGCACCATTGCCGGCGATCCAGATATTGTCATTGTGATCG
>JAEKMB010000011.1:3281-3909 GCA_019508105.1 Alphaproteobacteria bacterium | reverse complement strand
AGAGGTTCACCTTGATCCCGCCAAAGGCGCCAATGCCCGGACGCAGGAAGCCGTCCGGACTCTGATAGTGGGTATCGGTGGCGTTCTCAATCCGCCCGAACAGGCTCCATGTGTCGGTCAGCTTGTAACTGGCCGCCAGATCGAGAGTGACATAGCCCGGCATCTTCAGGCGAGGGATGGAAAAGTCCCGGTTGCCGTCGATCTGCGGCCCGACATACAGCAGCGTCGCGTTCAGGCTGAGATCCTCCGTCGCCTGCCAGTCGGCGCCCAGGCTGGCCTTGTGGCGCGGCCGCCGCAGCAGCGCCAGCCTCGTCCCCGCATCCAGGCTGTCGGTATAGGTATAATCGGCACGGAAGCTCAAACTCTCCAGCGCCTTCCAGGCCAGATAGGCCTCGATACCTTGTGTCCGCGCCCGGCCGGTATTGATGTTCTGGAAGGCCGGTGCAGGGCCCGAGGTGATCAGGTTCCGGATGTCGTTGTGAAACCAGGTCACGCCGCCGGCCAAGTCGTCGCCCAGGATCTTCTGATCCACACCGGCTTCATAACCGGTGCTGGTTTCCGGCTTCAGGTTCACATTGCCGCCGAAGGTGCCGAACAGTTGCTGCAAGGCGGGCGCCTTGAAGCCGCT
>JAEKMB010000011.1:0-3252 GCA_019508105.1 Alphaproteobacteria bacterium | reverse complement strand
CGCCTTGAAGCCGCTGCCCGCGCTGGCCCTTAAGGTGGTACCGCTGCTGTCGATCACCCAGGACGGGGCAATGCGCCAGGTCGCCCGGTTGCCGAAGCGGCTGTTGCCGTCATCGCGCACGCTGAAGCTGTTGTGAAAGCCGATGGGAAGGTCGGTCTGTATTTCGGCATAGCCGGCATTGGTGGTGATGCCCTGTGACAGGCTGGTGGGAAAGCCGAACGACAGGCCGCGATGCAGCGCATCGCGCGCGGTTTCGGCGCCCAGCACCAGGGTCTCGCCTTCCGCCAGCCGGACATTGCCCTGCCAGTCCAGCTTGACGCGGTCGCCGCTGGTGCGGCCATTGCCGTTGTTGGGATCCTGGGTGGCGATGATGTTGCTGCCATAGGCCAGGCCCAGGGTCTGGTCCAGCCGCCCATCCCCCAGCACCCAATGCGCGGTGCCGCGGGTTTGATACTGGATGCTGGAAATGCGGGTCTGCGTGGCCGCTGGCGACGAGGCAAAGGTGACAAGATTGAAGCTGTCGCCGGTGATGCGGCCCAGGCTGTTATAGTAATGCCCCGTCAGGCCCAGGTCGAAATTTTCCGCCACGTCATAGCCCAGCTTGGTGCTGGCGGTGACATTGTCATAGGCGTCGTCGTTGCGGGCGACACCGGCCGGCAAAAGATTCAGCGGCGTCACCGGCGCGGCGCCCGAATGAAAATACTGCAGCGTGGCGCGATAATGGAAATCGCCGGTCGAGCCGGACAGCGTACCGATCTGGTTGGAGGTCTCGAACGAACCGCCTTCCACGCTGCCATGAAACGTCAGCGGGCCATTGCCGGACTGGGTGGTGATGTTGATCACCCCGCCGATGGCGTCCGAGCCGTAAAGCGCCCCTTGTGGCCCGCGCAGCACTTCCACCCGGGCAATGTCGCCGGCCAGGAATTTGGAAATGTCCGCCGCGCCATTGGGCGTGGAGGGATCGGCGATATCAATGCCATCCACCAGCACCTTGGTATGGTTGGAATTGCTGCCGCGCATGAAGATGGAGGTCTGGCCGCCCTCCTCGCCGGTCTGCACAATGTCCAGCCCCGGCACTTCGCGCAGCACATCGGGCAGCGACCGGTCCTGGCGCTGTTCGATCTGGGCTGCGGTGATCACGGTGACGCTGCTGGCGATGTTTGACGCAGGCGTCGGGATACGAGTGGCGCTGACCGCCATATTTTCGTCGTCGAGGTGGGGATAGGTCAGTTGCGATTGCGCCAAGGCCGGTGTGGCAAGCGCGATGCATGCGGCGGAAGAAAACAGAATGGCCTTCATAAAACGTCTCCTGGCTCAGGAGGCGCCTGCTGCGGTATTTTCAAAAAAAGGGACCGGCCCCCACAGCACGCGACTCCAACTTTGTCGCCGCTGCGGTTCACCCCGCTGCACCCCGCACACCCCGGCAGGATACAAGACGACGGCGCAAGGCAGGTCTCCTGGCTAGCCGGATCAGCGCCTTCGTTCGTCTTCCCAAGGCTTTGAACCTCAGTGACACGTGAACGAAAGCTCACCGGCGACAGTTGCGGGGGCAGCCGCGGTTCTCCCGCGTTCCCTAGACCTTGCACCTGCGCGGCTTATGGGCCGCTCTGTTCATGCCGTCAAGTTCCCACCGCTGCATGGCTGGTCCCGCTGACACCGCAGAGCCACCTGCGATAGGCTTTAGCTGCCCATCGGAGCTTCCTGACGATGCCCTATCATCCCCTGCTTGCCCGGATCGGGGTTCGGTTGCCGATCTTTCAGGCGCCCATGGCCGGCACTTCGACGCCGGCAATGGCGGCAGCGGTATCGGATGCCGGTGGACTGGGGGCGATCGGGGTGGCGGCGGAAAGTACCGAAGGGGCGACCCGCCTGATCCGCGCCACCCAGGCACTGACCAGCCGGCCCATCAATGTAAATCTGTTCTGTCACCGGCCCGCCGTTCCTGACGCGGCGGTGGAAGCGGCCTGGATCGCACGCTTGAAACCACAGTTCGATTCCTTCAGCGCCACGCCGCCGACGCAACTGCGCGAGATCTATCAGAGTTTTCGGAGCAATGCGGCGATGACAGCAATGCTGCTGGAGACGCGCCCCGCCATCGTCAGCTTTCACTTCGGGCTGCCGGAGGAGGACCAGTTACGCGCCCTCAGGCAAGCGGGAATTATCTTGTTCGGTTCCGCCACCTCGCTGGTTGAAGCACAGGCCCTGGCCGTGGCCGGTCTCGATGCGGTGGTGGCGCAAGGTTATGAAGCCGGCGGCCATCGCGGCGTGTTCGACTATGCTGCGCCCGATGACCGGCTGGGCACGCTTTCCCTTGTCCGTCTTTTGGCGCGCAATCTTCCGCTTCCCCTGATCGCGGCCGGCGGCATCATGGACGGCGCCGGGATCGCAGCTGTCCTGAAGCTGGGCGCGGCCGCGGCGCAGATGGGCACCGCCTTTGTCGGCTGCCCGGAATCTGCCGCCGATCAGGGTTATCGCGTGGCCCTGGCCAGCGAGGCCGCCTGGCATACGACAATGACACGGGCGATCTCAGGGCGTCCGGCCCGCTGCCTTGCCAACCGTTTCACCAAAATGGCGCAAAGCGTGCCCGACAGTGCCATTCCCGATTATCCCATTACCTATGATCTGGGTAAGGCGCTCAATGCCGCCGCCAAGGCGAAAGGTGAATTCGGCTTTGGCCCGCAATGGGCGGGCCAGGGCGCACCCCTGTCGCGGCCGATGCCGGCCGCCGATCTGGTCAAGCTGCTGGCAGCCGAGTTGGCGGCTGCTTGATCCGCATTGGGAAATATGATGCCCCGCCGGGTTTGCGCTTGCCGCCCCCGGCACAGTAAGACAGTGCGGCAAGCCGGGACCCTGACCATTCATGACCATCTTTCGCGCGATCGCCGTGATGGCCGCCCTAGCCGCCGCGACACCGGCCCTTGCCTTCACCCCCAACACCACGCCGCTGACGAGAAGCGAAAAAAACATTGAGTCCATCGGCACCGGGGTCGCCATCGCCCTGCCCCTGGTGGCTGGGGGCATCACCCTGCTCAGGCATGACCGGGTGGGCGCGGCTCAGCTGATCGTGGAAAGCGCTCTGACCGTGGGCACCGTCTATGCCCTCAAGAACATCGTGCGCGAGCGGCGTCCCAACGGCAGCGACTATAAATCCTTCCCCTCCGAAACCACGGCGCTGGCGGCGTCGGGTTCGTCCTTCCTATGGGGACGCTATGGCTGGGAATATGGCCTGCCCGCCAGCGCCCTGACCCAGTT
>JAEKMB010000010.1 GCA_019508105.1 Alphaproteobacteria bacterium | reverse complement strand
CGCCGGCAGCATGGTGATGGATAAGAGGAACGCCACGATCATGCCGATGCCGGCGACCTTCCCGAGCTCCGCCACGCCGGTATAGGTGGTGGGCAGGAAGGAAAAGAAGCCGGCGGCCGTGGCGGCGGAGGCCAGCGCCAGGGGAACGCCGACCCCCCGACCTGTGGCGGCCAGCGCCCGCATCAGATTCTCGTCGCGATGGCGCTCACTGCGATAGCGCACCGAGAACTGGATGCCGAAATCCACCCCCAGCCCCACGAACAGCGCGATGAAGGCGATGGAGATGATGTTGAACACGCCCACCGCCTTCAGGCCGGCGCCCATGGTGATGGCCAGGCCGACGAACAGAGTGACCAGGATGGCGAAGATGATCCGGAAGCTGCGCAGCGCCAGCCACAGGGTCAGCAGCACGCCGCCCATCATCGCCGTGACCATCAGGCCTCATTGGCCTCCAGGCCCGGTTCCAGGGCATTGAAATCCAGCCGCGGCTTGACCTCGATGAAGTGGCGGATCTCCTCCGGCCTGGGCGCGGCGCCGGTGATCAACGAGCGCCAGGAGAGAAACTGGGTCCTGCCATGAGCGGCAGCACCCAGCACATCGGCGATGCGCGCCATCGGGCCGTCAATGTCCGCCAGCTTGGCCTGGCCGGCACCGACACCCAGAAGCACGGTGTTCAGATTGTTCATGATCCCGCGCAGCGAGGGATCCGCGGCCAAGCCTCCCAGGAAGGGCTGCGCCTTGATCAGCTGCTGAGTGGTGTCCTGCACCTCCTTCAGCGACAGGAACAGAAGGCCGTTCTGGTTGAAGAAAGCGCCGTCGGGACGGCGCACATGGCTGAACAGGCGCGGGTTGGCCATCAGCTTTTCGGTCAGGCGGGCGGCGGCGGATTCCGCCAGCTCAGGCGTCTTGCCGTCGATCACCACCAGGGTGAGGTTGGACTGCTGCGGGAAGGCGGCGTCAAAATGCGCCTGGCGCATGCGCCAGCCCACCTTGGCATCGATGAGCTGCTCGCTGTCGGTGTTCATGGCGAAATTTTGCGCGGTATACCAAGCGGTACCGCCCGCCAGCAGCAGGCATACGGTGATCACGGCCCAGGGCCAGCGGCAGCAATAAGCGACAATGCGCTCCACGATTGTCATGGCGGTTTAGAGCATTTTCCGTGCGCCGATAAAAGGCGCGGCTTTGCCCGGTCTTGGCGTTGGCAAGGGCATGGCTTAAACAAAGGCAACCGGAGATCCCCGTCATGAGCCATCCCCAACTGCTGCGCCTGCGAGACAGTATTGACAATATCGATGCGGCGCTGATTCACCTGCTGGCGGAACGCTTCAAATGCACCCAGGCAGTGGGCCAGTTCAAGGCGACCCACAGCCTGCCGCCGGCCGATCCGGCGCGCGAGGCTGCCCAGATCGCGCGGCTGCGCAAACTGGCCGAGGATGCCAAGCTCGATCCGGATTTCGCCGAGAAGTTCCTGAACTTCATCGTCAAGGAAGTGATCCGCCACCATGAGGCGATTGCCAAAAATAAGGGTGCTTGAGGCGCCCCTATCTCATTTCATCTAAGCGCCGATCAGAACGCCAGCGGCTTTGCGTGTTTCACCTGCGGCAGCCTGGCGACGGCAGCGGCAACCTCGTCCGGTACCCGGCCATCCACTTCGATCAGGGCGATGGCGTCCTGTCCCGGCGCACTGCGGCCCAGGGTGAAGTTGGCGATATTGACCTTGGCATCGCCCAGAATGGTGCCCAGCTTGCCGATGAAGCCCGGCTTGTCCTCGTTGACGATATAGAACATGTGCGGCGCAAATTCCGCGTCCAGGCCGATGTCCTTGATCTGGATCAGGCGCGGACGGCCGTCGGAAAAGACCGTGCCGGCGACGCGGCGGGTAGAGGTGCCGCCCTGATCGTCGCTCATGGTCACCACCAGCTTGATATAGCCTTCATAGATGCCTTGCGCATCTCGGCGAGTCTCGCTCACCTTGATGCCGCGATCCTTGGCGATCACCGGCGCATTGACCATGTTGACCTCCGACAGCATCGGCTTGAGGAGGCCGTTCAGCGCCGCCTGGGTCAGGGCGCGGGTATTGAGCATGGACGGGGTGCCTTCATAGACGATCTCCACGCCGGTCATGCTGGTGCCGGTGAGCTGGCCGGCGAAGGAGCCCAGCTTTTCGGCCAGGCTGATCCAAGGGCGAACCTTCTGCGCCTCGCTGGCCGAGATGGACGGCATGTTGAGCGCATTGGTAATGGCGCCGGTCAGTAGGTAATCGGAGATCTGCTCGGCCACCTGCAGGGCGACATTTTCCTGCGCCTCGGTGGTGGAAGCGCCCAGATGGGGCGTCGCCACCACCTTGTCGTTGCCGAACAGAATATTCTCCTTGGCCGGCTCGGTCTCGAATACGTCCAGCGCCGCGCCGGCGACATGGCCATTGTCGATCGCCGCTTTCAGCGCCTTCTCATCGATCAGCCCGCCGCGGGCGCAGTTGATGATGCGCACGCCCTTCTTGGTCTTGGCCAGGGCGTCGGCCGACAGGATGTTCCTGGTTTCCGGCGTCATCGGCACATGCAGGGTGATGAAATCGGCGCGGGCCAGAAGCTCGTCCAGCTCCACCTTCTCGATGCCCAGATCATTGGCCCGTTCCTGCGACAGATAGGGGTCAAAGGCGATGACGCGCATCTTCAGGCCCTTGGCGCGGTCGGCGACGATGGAGCCGATATTGCCGGCGCCAATCAGGCCCAGCACCTTGCCGGTGATCTCCACGCCCATGAAGCGGTTCTTTTCCCATTTGCCGGCCTGGGTCGAGGCATTGGCGGCGGGCAATTCGCGCGCCAGCGCCAGCATCAGGGAGATGGCATGCTCGGCAGTGGTGATGGAGTTGCCGAACGGGGTGTTCATCACGATCACCCCGGCGGCGGTGGCGGCGGGAATATCCACATTGTCCACCCCGATACCGGCCCGGCCCACCACTTTCAAATTCTTGGCGGCCTTCAGCACATCGGCGGTCAGCTTGGTGGCGGAACGGATGGCGATGCCGTCATACTGGTCGACGATCTTGATCAATTCTTCCTTGGAAAGGCCGGTCTTCACATCGACATCCACGCCGCGCTCCTTGAAGATGGCGACGGCGGCAGGGCTGAGCTTGTCGGCAATCAGGACCTTGGGCATGGCGTGGTTCCTTTAAGGATCAGTTGAGGGACGAGGCGCCGGGCGCGCGCACGTAAAAAGGCGGGGCGTTGAGCAAGGCCTCGGTCAGGCCGATGGGATTGGCGCGGTCCACGCGATGCAGATCGAACACCATGCCGGGAACACCCGTCTGGGCGGCGTCTTCGATGGCCTTGATCAGGGAAGGCCAATCGCCGCCGATGGCGGAATCCATCTCGATGCCGACCAAAGGATGGCGCTCTCCGCCTTGATCGGAAAAGCGGACCTTGACCATCCAGGCGGCGGCGACATCGGCGCGAGCCGCGAATACCGATGCCAGGGTCTCCACCAGCGCCTGGGGATATTCTTCCTCGATGGAATATTGCGGTATGCCGGCGCCCATTCCGTCCAGCAGTTGCACCACTTCGCGCGCCGACAACTCCTTGCCATATTCGGATGCCGGATTGAGGATCACCGGCGCGCCACGCGTGATGTCCAGCAGGTCGCGTCCCCGGATGCTGAGAAACTTGCTTTCCGTCTTGACGAATTCCTGCATGCGCGGCAGGG
>JAEKMB010000009.1 GCA_019508105.1 Alphaproteobacteria bacterium | reverse complement strand
GTCGGCATGAGCCTGGCGCCTTTGGCGCTGTATCATGCCGGAAAAAACACGATCAGCCGCCTGCTGCGCGCCGGACGTGAAATCCACCTTATCGATGCGCATTATTTTTATCCCTACGGTATCGCGGCCGTTCGCTTGGGCGAGAGATTCGGAGTGCCGGTGGTGGTGACCGCCCGCGGCACGGATTTGACTCTGATTCCGCAATTCGCCGGACCGAGACGCAGAATCCAGCAGGCCGCGGAGCACGCTGCTGGTCTGGTCACCGTATGCAAGGCCCTCAAAGACCAGCTGGTAACGCTCGGGGTAGCGCCGGACCGCGTCACTGTGCTGCGCAACGGTGTGGACCTGGAGCGTTTCCGTCCGACGGATCGCGACCTGGCCAGACGGGAAATGAACCTCATGCGCCGTACCTTGCTGTCTGTGGGACTATTGATCGAGCGCAAAGGCCACCACCACACCATAGAAGCCCTTCGCTATCTGCCGCAGACCGACCTTCTGATCGCCGGCCAGGGACCGGAACGCGACGCGCTGCAGCAACTTGCGAGGCGGTTGGAGGTGGCAGATCGCGTTCGCTTTTTGGGAAACCTCAATTCCGACCAGTTGAGAGTAGCCTATAATGCTGCCGATGCCCTGGTATTGGCGTCCAGCCGGGAAGGATGGGCCAATGTGTTGCTGGAAGCGATGGCATGCGGAACGCCCGTCGTCGCGTCCGCGGTTTGGGGCACGCCCGAGGTGGTTTGCTGTGCCGAAGCGGGCGTGCTTATGGAGGAATTAAACGCGAAAGGGGTTGCCGCCGCGGTTAATCGGCTGTTTTTCGAAACCCCTTCGCGGACAGCAACCCGGGCCTATGCCGAAAACTTTAGCTGGGAAGCGACCACCAGGGGACAGATCGAGCTGTTCCGTAAAATCCTGGCCGATCGGCCGCTTGCTTCACCCGAAAAGCTCAATATAGCGTTTCAACATTAGCTGCTGATCGAAATGCGTCGCGGCCCAAGAGCGATTGGCCTCGCCGAACTCGCTGCGAAGCGCCGGTGACAAAATCAGAGATCGCAGATTTTTGACAAACCCCGCATCATCATCAAGCGCAATGGAGGCGAAGGCCCGGTTCTGCGGTGAAACCATGTCGGCCACATCGCCCACCGCGAACGAAACAACAGGCAGGCCGGAGGCCATCGCCTCGAGTATGCTGAGCGGCATTTGTTCGGTATCGGACGTCAGAGCGAAGATATCGAACTTAGAAAGTTCCAGTTCGGGAGAGGATGAGGCGCCGGTGAAGCGGATCTGCGCTGCGCATCTGCTGCGGCGCGCTTCCGCCTCCAACGCCATGCGTTCGGGGCCGTCTCCCACGATCACAAGTTCCAGAGCTGGAAGCCCCAATTGGGCGGCCAAGGTGTCAAACAGGCGAATCAACCGTCACAAATTCTTTTCTAAGCGAATGGTCGATACCGTACCGACGACCAAAGGCCGCCCTTCCTGTTGCACGCGGGGGAACGAGCCGAAGCGAAGACAGTCGACACCGTTGGGAATGTATCTGAGATTGGATTCCGGGATCTTCCAGTCCTCACGTGCCAGCCGCTCCAAAGAGCGCGAGGGAACCACCACGATGCTGTTGGCGCCGGTCAGGGCGAGACGGCGCGTCCATACCCTGCGGCGCAACTGCCGCGATTTTTCCTCGGGCCCAAAACCATCCTCGATATGAAGGTGACGCGCCAATGGCACAAAATAATTGGATAGGCACCAATCCATGGAACCCCAGTTATAGGTCACCAGAAGATCCGGCCGCAGTTGGCGCAACTGCCGGCGGCAATGCGCCCAGGTTCCCAAGCCGAAGCCTTTTTGAATCGCGGGTGTGATGACAGCGACCGCGGAACCATTTGGCAGATGATCGGACATCTCGATCCTACCGTCTAGCGAAAGAACCGTGTGCCGGTACCGCTCTCCCGCGCCTTTCACCAGCTGCACAAAACGACTCTGTGATCCGCCCACGGAGAAACCAGGAAACACATGCACCAAATGTTTCGTACGGTCGGAAGCGGAACTGAGAGGGATGGTGGCTGTCAGCATAGTTTACAGAAAGACTTTCATAATCTGGGACCGGAACAGATCAAATGCTTCAGCGTTTTAGGACCTAGTTGGCATGAACATTTACACTTAGCGTTTACATTAAGGGTGGGGACTTGTCACTTTTGGTTGTCACCTTCGCCGGAACCGCCGCGGCATATGCCTGGTTAGCGACGATGTTGCTGTTGCGGGGAACTCGAAGCTGGCACAGTCGTGCCTTCGCCGCGGCCGCCGCACTGACCGCTGGCTGGGCAGGGGCGAAACTTCTTCCTGAGATAGTGCCCCAAGACGTTCTTCCCTCTCTGCGCGACGCCGCATGGATCGCGACAGTGATCCTGATGATTCGCGGTGAAAGCCCCCGGCAGCGCCTGTGGCGGCAGCTCAGTTATATAGCGGCCGGTTTGGTCACCGCCGATCTGCTGTTTTGCGGCCTTGGTCTCAGCTTTCCCATCACCACCGGCCTACAAATCGACTCCTGGGTAAGCCGGATGGCGGTATGTGCCCTCGGCCTGTTGCTGCTCGAGAACATGTTGCGGAACTCTCCGAAAGACCGCTTCTGGGCTCTCAAGCTGTTCGGCATCGGTGCGGCGCTGATTTTCTCATTCAATCTGGTTTTCGAAATACCGCGCGTATTCGCGCACGCCCTCAACCACGCCCTGGTCGCCACCCAGCCGCTGATATACCTGCTGGCGCTACCTTTGTTTGTTGTTACGGCCGTGCGGATGCCGACGGTCAATCTGCGAGTCCACTCCTCGCGCCAAGCGGTATTTCATTCAGCCACATTGATTGCGATCGGTGTTGTGGTGGAGGGAATGGCCGTCGCGGCATACTTCGTGCGCAGTTATGGCGGCAGCATCGGCACGGTCCTCGCGGTGGTCCTGCTCTTCTCCGCGGCTGCGGCGGTCCTGACGGCCGCGGCGTCGACCACCCTGCGCTCCCGGCTCCGGCTTTTCATCAACGAGAACTTTTTCAACTACAAATATGACTATCGGGTGGAGTGGTCGAACTTTATTTCATCCCTGTCGGCGCGGGACGAAGATAATTTGCCTCTGCGCGTGTTGCGCACCCTGGGGGACCTGTTGGACTGCCCTGGTGGACTCCTTCTGATCCGGCGCGATAACGAAAACCAGCTGGTTCCGCTGGCGCATTGGTCGATCGATAGCGAAGCCACCCCCCTGACCCTCACCGATGAATTGGTCGAACGA
>JAEKMB010000008.1 GCA_019508105.1 Alphaproteobacteria bacterium | reverse complement strand
CCGTCAGCTTGCGATAGGCAAAGGCCTGGGCGGCGCAAGTCAAGCCATAAAACAACGCCGTCAGAACGGCACTCACTGGATAGATCACATACCACAAGTGCTGGATATGCACGGCGGAAGCAGCTTGCCAGGCTTTTTGGGCCGCGTGATAGGCCTCAAGCTGCGCCGGCGTATTGCCGGCGGGCATAAAAGGCATCGGTCCGGCGATCGCCAGCAATCCGCCGATCTCGATCACGGCAAAGGGCACCAGGATCGACAAGAGGATGAGGAAGCCGCGCCAGAAGTTTCCCCTGGTGAGGGTCCAGGCGCGGCTTACCCCGATGCGGCTTTCGGCCACGATCACCGGCACGAGCACGAAGACGAAACGCACAAAGGCATAAATGAAGGCGCAATAGCCGACCAGCATGGCCACAAGCGCCAACAAGGTCAGCACGACCGTGGCCGCAGCCGGTGCATACGCCGTCAAGGCCATGCGCAGGAGGAAACCCAGCAGCAGGACCGCCAGAATATAGGTGATGGTCACGGCGAGCAGCGAGAGCATCGCCAGCAGCACGCCGCCGATCATGCGCCACAGTGGTTTTGCCAGTGAGAAATAAAAATAACGCGATCCGGTAGGTTGTCCCAGCGCCAACTGGGTCAATCCTGTCATCTGCATGAAGATCGCCAGGAACGTCACCAGATAAAACAGGATCACCCATCCCAGCTCGGCCCGTATCAGGCCGAAATCATGTGTCGCGGTTGCCACGTTGAACGCCGCCATGGGCCGGCGCAGAAGCAGAGCGGCCGCGATCAGCAGCACATAGGGCAGCCACATGATGCGAATGATGGGGATGAATTCCCGAAATGCGAAACGATAGGCATGCGCGATGGTGGCGCCGACGGGTATTTTCCTTTTCATGGGTCCCACCCCGCAAATTCCGGCGCCAGCCTAGCAACAGGCTTGGCGGGAGGGAACCGGTCAGCCCGGCTGGTAGAGGATTTGCGCCTGGCGCCAGACATCCCAGAAGGCCGGCGGCGTCCTGCCCTCGGCGCGGTATTGCAGAATGTCCAGATGGCTATGCCAGCCGCCGGTGACATCGCGGGCAAAATCGTCGCTGGGAATCTTGCTGTGGGTGAGGGTCAGCCGCACCTTGTTGTTGTTGGGGTCGCCTTCTTGCTTGAGCAGGAATTCCACTTCGGAGTCCGGGCCGAAGGTGAAGGCCAGGCGGTGCGGCGGCTCGAAGGCCAGCAGGGTGTTGGTGGAGGTGTGGCCGTTTTTGTCCATCTCGATATATTTCTCCGGCGGCGGCGCCTGGTTGGGCGACAGCTCGGAATGCTTGAAGCGCAGCTCGAACGGTTCGCCCACATGCGCGGGCAGGGGACCGGAAGCAAACCATTCGCCGCGCTTCTTGCCGTCGGCCAGGTAATTCCAGATCTTCTCGATCGGGCCTGGCAGGATGCGCACGAACTGTAGCGTCTGTTTGTCGAGTCTTGTGGCTTTATTACCCATCACTACCCTTTCAATTTGTTGATATCGACGCTGTATAGTTCAGCGTTCCTGGGAAAAAGATCGCTGCGTTTGGGAAAGTCGCCGGCAAGCCCCGCTTGGATCAGGTCCAGCATGGTGTGCCAGCCCATCATGGTCTGCTTCTGCATCGCCTCGGGGATGGGGCGATGGATCAGGGTCAGGCGCGAGCCTTCCAGGGTGAATTCCAGATAGGAGATGGGAAAGCGCGATTGTGTCTCGCCCGGCGAAAACACGTTCCAGGTATAGGCGAGGAACGCCAACGGCCGCCAGCCGGTGACCACGCCCCGGATATGGCCGCCCATCAGGCTGACGGCACCGCCTTCGCGCGGTTCTATCGAACCCTCGCCATACCATTCCCGCAGCTTCTTGCTGTCGGTGAGAAAGGCCCAGATCCTGTCCGGCGGCGCGCCCAAGTTGCGGACAAAGCGCACGGCACTTTCGGCAAGGATTTCGCCTTTCATGATTTGTCTTTCTTCAGCGCCGCTTCCAGCGCATCCAAGCGCGGATTCCAGAAGGCGGTGATGCGCCCCACCCAGTCGGAAACTTCGCCCACGCCTTGGGGATCCAAGGAATAGATGCGTTTTTGCCGGTCGACGCGCACCATCACCAGTTTCGCGGTCTTCAGGGTTTTGAGGTGCTGGGAAATGGCAGGCGGCGACAGTTTAAAGCGCCCCGCGATTTCGCCTGACGACAGGGCGCCGGCTGCCAGCATCTCGACGATGCGCTGGCGGGTAAGGTCGGCAAGGGCTTGTAAGGCGGTCATGCTCTATTTATTCCATTTTCACTTAATTAAGTCAATACGAAATTAAAGGTGCTTG
Source organism: Alphaproteobacteria bacterium (assembly GCA_019508105.1). Classification (GTDB taxonomy): domain Bacteria; phylum Pseudomonadota; class Alphaproteobacteria; order Micropepsales; family Micropepsaceae; genus Rhizomicrobium. Next base: position 946 of record JAEKMB010000008.1, on the reverse strand, counting down.
CGCCTATCCTGCCTGCTGCCTAAGTACGCCTTCAGAAGGTGCTTCATTCATGTCCATTCCCCAGTCCGCCAGCGGCCCGATCCAAAGCCGCGATGACCTTGTGCGTCACCTGTCGCGCGGCTGCCGTCCGCGCGGCGAATGGCGCATCGGCACCGAGCACGAAAAATTTGTCTATGACCTGAAGACCCGCAAGCCGGTCGCCTATGACGGCAAGCCGGGCATCTGCCAGTTGCTGGAAGGCATGCAGCGCTTCGGCTGGACGCCGGTGCGCGAAGGCGAGAACATCATCGGCCTGACGCAAAACGGCGCTTCGCTCAGCCTGGAGCCGGGCGGGCAGTTTGAACTGTCGGGGGCGGCGCTCAGAAGCGTGCATGAAACCTGTGCCGAGGTCACTACCCACCAGCAACAGACGCGTGAGGTCGCCGCCGAGATCGGCGCCGGCGTGCTGGGCTTTGGCTTTGCGCCCAGCTGGACCCTGGCCGAGACGCCGGTGATGCCCAAGGGCCGCTACAAGATCATGCGCGATTACATGCCGCGGGTCGGCGGCTATGGCTTGGACATGATGTTCCGCACCTGCACCGTGCAGGTGAATCTGGATTTCGACTCCGAAGCCGACATGGTGAAGAAATTCCGCGTCGGCCTGGCGCTGCAGCCCATCACCACCGCGCTGTTCGCCAACTCGCCGTTCCGCGAAGGCCGGCCCAGCGGGTTTCTCTCCTACCGCGCGCAAGTCTGGACCGATGTGGACAATGCCCGTGCCGGCATGCTGCCTTTCGTGTTCGAGGACGGCATGAGCTTCGAGCGCTATGTCGATTACGCGCTGGATGTGCCGATGTATTTTCTCTATCGCGACGGCAAATATATCGACATGGCGGGCCGGAGCTTCCGCAAATTCCTGGCGCGGGAGATTCCCGACGTGGCGCACCTCACGCCGATGATGAGCGAC
>JAEKMB010000156.1 GCA_019508105.1 Alphaproteobacteria bacterium | reverse complement strand
TGCGATTGGCGACAGCGGTACGGGCCTCGGGCAGATCGTCGGCGGCAAAATGATGTGTCAAGGCGGCCAGGCCCCCGCCCGCGTTGCCGCCTTCCGGCATTTTTCCCAGAAACAGCGTCACCAGATGATTGAGCGCCTGGCCCAGATTTTCCGCAGGCCCCATCAATTCGTGCAGCGCCGCCGAGCCGCCCAGGATTTCCGCCAGGATGGCATCGATCGAGGACAGCACCAGCTTGCGAGGGCCTTCTTCGGTGGGCGGCTTTTCCATGATGGTGATCAGCATCAGCACCTTATGGTCCCAGCCCGTGGCCTCCTTCAGGGAGCGCGCCAGCGCGCCGTTGAAGACGTAAGCCGCATCGCCTTTGGCGGTCAGCTTGGCGGCCAGCTCGGCGAACTGTTCCGGCGCGGGATTGGGAAACAGCCCCTTGCGCTGGTCGCGATAGACGCGGTGGAAGGCCTGGGTGGTGAGCTCGTTCAGGCTTTTGACGATCTGCTGCACCGGTGTGGTGGTGCTGGCGGCCTGCGCCACCGCGACCTTCTGGATAGCGTGCTGATAGAGGGTGCCGGTGGCTTCCAGCTTTTCCAGCAAGTCGGCGCGGTGGATCAACTCGGTGATGGTGACCTTATTGCGCGACAGGAAATCCGTCAGCAGCCGGCTCATGGTCTGGCGGGCATGATAGGAATAAAGGTCTTCCGGCTTGAAGCAGGGCAGGGCGTGCGGCGCGTCTTCCTGCGCCGGCGCGACCTTCATCTGGTTGTGGCCATCCTCGAAAATCTTGAGGGTGAGGAAATCGCCGGTGTCGTCGTTATAGGTTTCCTTGACCACCTTGACGCCGGTGGCCTTTTCGCCGGCCATCAGTTCCCGCGCCAGCGCGATGGCGGCGTCGCGCTCGTTGCGCACATCGTGCATCGTCCAGCCGCCCCTGGCGCCGGCGCGCTTGAAGATCTCGTAATGGATTTCCCGCCCCATCTAGGGATGTTGGCGCAGTCCGCTTTAAGCGGTGGTTAACCGTGACGGGAAAGGCCTGTAATGGTTGGCTTTTTTCCGCACAGGGCGCAGGCCGCGTCCTTGGCCAAGGCCACCGTGTGGAACTCAGTGCTAAGTGCCTTGTAAATCAGGACTTTTCCGGCAAGCCCGGCGCCCAATCCGGCGGCTTCCTTCAGCACTTCCAAGGCCTGCAGTGAGCCCATCACCCCGGCGGCGGCCCCCAGCACCCCTGTTTCCGAGCAACTGGCTACGCTGCCGGGCGGCGGCGGGGTGGCAAACAGGCAGCGATAGCAGGGCAGATCCGACGCAAAGCCCTTGTAGGTAGCCAGCTGGCCTTCGAATTCCGTCACTGCCGCCGAGACCAGCGGCTTTTTGGCAAAAAAGCAGGCGTCGTTGAGCAGAAAGCGGGTGGTAAAGTTGTCGCTGCCGTCGGCAATGATGTCATAGGGCGCGATCAGTTCCATCACATTGGCCTCGGTCAGCCGGACGGGATGGATGTCCACCGTGACACCGGGATTGAGCGCGTTCAGTGTCTGCTTGCCGGCTGCGACTTTCAGGCGGCCGACATCGGCGGTGCGGAACAGGATCTGGCGCTGCAGATTGGACAGGCTGACGGCATCGTCATCCACCAGACCCAGCCGGCCGATCCCTGCCGCCGCCAGATAGGCGGGGCAACGCATACAGGCGCGTATCCATAAGTATTACTAATAGCAGATATACACGTAAATTCTGTGCCCGAACGCCTGAATACATTTGTCGGCACCGCGGGCCGTTGGCTAAATTCCATTTTCCTTCGGAGTTTTTCCATGACCGATACCGCCTTTGGGCTTGGCCGCCACGGCTTCCGCAATCTCAAAGGCGTGAACTTCAATCTCAGTGCGCCGGCGCTGTACGAAGAAGCGGTGCGCCGCGGCGAAGGCATGGTTGCCAGCAACGGCCCGCTGGTTGTGCGCACCGGCGTGCATACCGGCCGTTCGGCGTCGGACAAATTCGTGGTGCGCGATTCCGCCACCGAATCCCAGGTCTGGTGGGACAATAACAAGCCCATGTCGCCGGCGCATTTCGATGCGCTCTATGCCGACATGATGGCGCATGCCGAAGGCCGCGAACTGTTCGCCAAGGACCTCTTCGGCGGCGCAGATCTCACCCATCGTATTTCGGTGCGGGTGATCACCGAGTTCGCCTGGCATTCGCTGTTCGTGCATCAGCTTTTGATTCGTCCCAATGCCGAAGAGCTGAAGACATTCGACCCGGAATTCACCATCATTGACCTGCCCAGCTTCAATGCCGATCCGGCGCGCCATGGCTGTTCCAGCCAGACCGTGATCGCGGTGAACTTTGTCCGGAAGATGGTCCTGATCGGCGGCACCTCCTATGCCGGCGAAATGAAGAAGTCGGTCTTCACCATCATGAATTATTTGCTGCCGGCCAAGCAGGTAATGAGCATGCATTGCTCAGCCAATGTGGCGGCCAGTGGCGAGTCGGCGATATTTTTCGGACTGTCCGGCACCGGCAAGACCACGCTGTCCGCCGACGCGTCGCGCACCCTGATCGGCGATGACGAGCATGGCTGGAGCGAGAACGGCATCTTCAATATCGAAGGCGGCTGCTATGCCAAGGTCATCAAGCTGAGCCGCGAGGCGGAGCCGGAAATCTTCTCCACCACCGAGCGCTTCGGCACCGTGCTGGAGAATGTGGTGATGGACCCCGCCACCCGGACGCTGGACCTAAACGACGCGACCTATGCGGAGAATACCCGCGCCGCCTATCCGATTGACTATATCCCCAACGCATCCCTCACCGGACGTGCCGGCCATCCCAAGAATGTCATCATGCTGACGGCGGATGCCTTTGGCGTGCTGCCCCCCATCGCCCGGCTGACCCCCAGCCAAGCCATGTACCATTTCCTCTCTGGCTTCACCGCCAAGGTGGCGGGGACTGAGAAGGGGCTCGGCAAGGAGCCACAGCCCACTTTCTCCACCTGCTTTGGCGCCCCGTTCATGCCGCGGCACCCGTCGGAATATGGCAATTTGCTGCGCGCCCTGATCGCCCAGCACCAGGCCGATTGCTGGCTGGTGAATACGGGCTGGACCGGCGGCGCCTTCGGCACCGGCAGCCGCATGCCGATCAAGGCGACCCGCGCCCTGCTCAACGCCGCCCTGGACGGAAGCCTGGCCCATGTGGAAATGCGGATCGACCCGCATTTCAAATTCCGGGTGCCGGTCTCGGTGCCGGGGGTGGACGCGAGGATCCTCAATCCACGGGAAACCTGGGCCGACAAAGCGGCCTATGACGCCCAGGCGCGCAAGCTGGTGGCCATGTTCCGGGACAATTTCCGCAAGTTCGAGGCCCATGTCGGTCAGGACGTCTTGCAGGCGGCTCCCGACTTGGCGGAAGCGGCTGAATAATCAATGACTTACCGCGCAGCATAAGGTGCAGCATGAAGCCCTTATGCTGCGGCCTTTGCTGCAGCAAGATCGCTAGGTGCGGCGGTAAACCCAGACCTTGGCGGGCGGGATATTGGCCAGCACCGAGGCGGTGCAGGTGACGGCAAAGCCGTCCGGCGGCACTACCGGGGCATGCAGGCCATAGGAGAACTGGATCAGCGGCGCCCCCGGCAGCAGGCGGCCGGCCAGCCCGTCCATGAAGGCCAGGCGCTGGGCCACCGGATGGTTCAGAAGCGGCAGGCAGGAAACAATGGCGCCAAAGGGCGGCCGGGCGCCCAGGGTGCCATCCAGATCAAAAGCGTCGCCTTGCACAACTTGGACACCGGGAAAGCGGGCGCCCAGACGGCGGGCAAATTCCTCGTCATATTCCACCAGGGTAAGGTCTTGGGGCGCCAGACCGCGCGCCAGTATGGCCTCGCTGACCACACCGGTGCCAGGTCCGATCTCCAACACCGGGCCGCCCAGCGGGTCGATCTGGCGGGCGATGGCCTGCGCCAAAATCGGGCTGGAGGGAAAAATCGCCCCGACGCTTTTGGGATTGCTGATCAGGGCGCGCAGGAAGCGCAAATTGTCAGCCAAAGAGGTCAGGGTCGCGGTCACGGATCAGCCTTCCCTGTTTCCAGGCCACCTTACGACTTGTCGCAGCCGTTCCAAAACTCTTTCAGCCGCGCCAGGAAGCCCTCGGCCTCCGGATGGGTTCCGGCCTGGTTTTCGGCATCGAATTCGCGCAGCAATTCCTTCTGCCGCTTGGTCAGCTTGACCGGGGTTTCCACCGCCAGTTCGACATAGAGGTCGCCTTTCTGGGCGCTGCGCAGCACCGGCATGCCCTTGCCCTTGAGGCGGAACTGCCGCCCCGGCTGGGTTCCCTCGGGAATAGTGACCTTGGCGCGGCCACCATCCAGGGTGGGCACCTCGATCGAGCCGCCCATGGCCGCGGTGACGAAGCTGACCGGGGCGCGGCAATGCAGATCATGGCCGTCGCGCTGGAAGATGGGATGCTCGGCGACAGAGAGGAAAATATAAAGATCGCCGGGGGGGCCGCCATTGGCGCCCGCCGCGCCTTCGCCCGACAGGCGGATGCGGGTGCCTTCTTCCACCCCGGGCGGCACGTCCACATTGAGGGTACGCTCTTTCTGCACCACACCGGCGCCGCGGCAGGCCTTGCAGGGATGGCGGATGATTTTTCCCGAGCCGCGGCAGGCCGAGCAGCTGCGCTCGATGGTGAAGAAGCCCTGGGTGGCGCGCACCTTGCCATGCCCCTGACAGGTGGGGCAGGTCTCGGCCTGGTGCCCCGCTTCGGCGCCCGAGCCGGAACAGACGTCACAGGCCACCATGGTGGGAACCTTGATCTCGGCGCTGCGGCCGCGCGCGGCTTCTTCCAGGGTGATTTCCAGATTGTAGCGCAGGTCCTGGCCGCGATTCTGGCGCTTGGCGCGGCTGGCCCCGCCCATCATCTGGCCGAAGATATCCTCGAACACATCGCCGAAGCTGCCAAAGTCGCCGAAG
>JAEKMB010000155.1 GCA_019508105.1 Alphaproteobacteria bacterium | reverse complement strand
TATCCGCTCGACGGGGCGGGTCTTGTAGCCGGATTGCAGCTTGATGGTGTTGCCGTGCATGGGATCGGACGACCATACCACGGAGGCGCCTTCCCGCTTCACCGCGCGCACCAGGGCGGGCAGCTTGTCGGCCACCTTGTCCGCGCCAAAGCGGGCGATCAGGGTCAAGCGGCCGGGAATATTCTGCGGATTGAGGGCTGCGATCAGGCGCAAGAGTTCATCGGCCTCCAGCGAGGGACCGCATTTCAGGCCGATGGGATTTTTGATGCCGCGCATGAACTCGACATGGGCGCCGTCGAGCTGGCGGGTACGGTCGCCGATCCACAGCATATGGGCGGATGTGTCGTACCAGTCGCCGCTGGTGGAATCCACGCGGGTCATGGCCTGCTCATAGGGCAGCAGCAGCGCCTCATGGCTGGTGTAGAAATCGGTGCCGCGCAACTGGGGCACCGAGGTCGAGGTGATGCCGATCGCGTCCATGAATTCGAGCGTTTCGGAAATACGCTGGGCGAGACCTTTATATTGTTCGCCGGCCGGCGAGTCCGCAATGAAGCCCAACATCCAACGATGGACATTGTGCAGGTCGGCATAGCCGCCTTGGGCGAAGGCGCGCAGCAGGTTGAGGGTGGCCGCCGACTGGGCATTGGCCTGGAGCAGGCGCTGGGGATCGGGAATGCGCGATTGCGGCGTGAACTCCCCGCCATTGATATTGTCGCCGCGATAGGAGGGCAGCTTGACGCCGTTCTGGGTCTCAAAATCGTCGGAGCGCGGCTTGGCGAATTGGCCCGCAATGCGGCCCACTTTCACCACCGGCACGCCGGCGGCAAAGGTCAGCACCACCGCCATCTGCAGCAGCACGCGGAAGGTGTCGCGGATATTGTCGGGATGGAATTCGGCGAAGCTTTCGGCGCAGTCCCCGCCTTGCAGCAGGAAGGCCTTGCCTTCGGCCACCTGGCCGAGGCCCGCCATCAGGTTGCGCGCCTCGCCGGCGAAAACCAGCGGCGGATGGGTCTTGAGCTGGCCCAGCACGCGCTCCAGCGCCGCCTTGTCCGGATAATCCGGCATCTGACGGGCGGGCTTTTCCTGCCAACTTTGCGGGGTCCAGCTCTGGGCCACGGTGACAAACTCCATAACGGGCGGTGGATATAGGAGATTGGGGGCCACTTTACCAGACGCGCTGGCCCCGGGGGTGAACGGCGTCAGCCCGACAAAGTCCAACAAAGTTAAAGAGTTACGACGGGTACCGGCGGGTGCGCGTTGTCGCGGGCTGGGCTATAGTCGTTAAGGCGGGAAGACTGGGGTCCAGGTGCGCATAATCGCAGCGTTTGTATTTTCTGGCGTGCTGGCGGCGGCCGGCGGCGCTCGGGCGGCGGATTGCCCGCTGAACATGTTGGGATCGATGAACCTGCAAGTCTCGCCGGACAATCTGCAGGTACCGCTGACCTTCGGGACAGTCCAAAAAAACTTCTATCTGGAAATCGGCTCCGGGTTGAACATGATCACCCAGCAAACGGCCGAGCAGGTCGGTTTTCACTTCCATTCGCTCGATCCCAACATCTTTCTCGGCGGCTATGGCCAGAAAATCACGCGCCTGGGCAATTCACCCAAATTCCGCATGGGCACCTTGCCGGGCGACGATGTCGAGTTCGGTATCCTTCCCAGACCAGTGGACGATGGCACCGTCGCAGGTCATCTGGGCAATCGCATGTTTGAGAAGCTGGATTTCGAACTCGATATCGCCCAGCACAAGCTGAATGTGTTTTCCGCCGATCACTGCCCGGAAAAAGTCGTCTACTGGACCAAGACAGGTTTTGCGGAACTGCCATTCCGGCGGGAGGGCACCATCCTCACGACCAGCATGACCCTGGATGACAAGCCGTTGCGCGTCACCCTCAGCACCCGCGCCGGCTCGGAGATCGGGATGAATACCGTGCGCGAATTGTTCAAGCTGGATGAAAATTCGCCAGGCATGACATTGGCCACGACATCGCCCAATGGCCAGAAATTCTATCGCTACCCCTTCAAAAGCCTGGCCGTGGATGCGCTCACCATCGGCAATCCCAATATCTTGATACGGGATGAGGCCCCGGCGCCGGGCTGCAACAACAGGCCGCGCATCCAGGACGTGGATGCTCCAACCGGGCATGTGGCCAGCAAGCCGATGAACTATATCACCTGCTTCAAACCCGACCTGCTGATCGGGCTTTCGGTCCTCAGCAAGCTGCACATTTATTTTTCATCCAAAGAACAGATGATTTACGCCACGGGTGCGGCGGCGCACTGAAGCCGGCTGGGCGCAGATGTAAATCAGGAAAATGGCCGCGGTGTAAATCCGGCGCCTGGTTAAGCCAGTTGGCGCCGATCCCCGAACGATCAAGGAGCCTTGCTATAGGTCTTGGTCCGCATGGTGACGAGTTCCTCGGCCGCGGTGGGGTGCAGCGCCATGGTGCTGTCAAAATCTTTCTTGGTGGCGCCCATCTTCAGCGCCACCGCCACGGCCTGGATGATCTCGGCGGCATGGTCGCCGAAGATATGGCAGCCCAGCACCTTGTCCGTCTTGGCATCGACAATCAGTTTGATGTGGGTGCGTACCGGGCGTCCGCCCAAAGTGTGCAACAACGGCTTGAAAGTGGACTTGTAAACATCAATGGCGTGGCCCTTCAGCAGCGCCTTGCTTTCGCTCAGGCCCACACAGGCCAGTTCGGGGGTGGTGAAAACGGCGCTGGGCACATGCAGGTGATCGGGCCTGGTCGGATTGTTCTTGAAGGCGGTTTCGACAAAGCACATGGCTTCATGGATCGCCACCGGCGTCAATTGCACCCGGTCGGTGACGTCGCCCACCGCATAGATGTGCGGCGCGCTGGTGCGCGAATATTCGTCCACCTTGACCTCGCCCTTGGCGCCCAGTTCCACCCCGGCCTTCTGGACATGCAGCGCCAGGGTGTTGGGCAGGCGCCCGATGGCCAGCATGATCTGATCGCATTCGATCACGGCGCCCTTGTTGGTTTCGACATGCAGACAGCCGCCGCGCTTCTCCACCTTGGTGAATTCGCAGCCCAACAACACTTCCAGCCCCCGCTCCTGCATGGAGGCGCACAAGGCATCGCGCATGTCATCGTCAAAGCCGCGCAAAGGCTTGTCACCGCGATACAGCACCGACACCTTGCTGCCCAGGCCGTGGAAGATATGGGCGAATTCCAGGGCGATATAACCGCCGCCGGCCACCAGGATGCGCTTGGGCAACTCCTTCAGTTGAAAGGCTTCATCGGAAGTGATGCAGAGTTCGGC
>JAEKMB010000154.1 GCA_019508105.1 Alphaproteobacteria bacterium | reverse complement strand
GTGGTTGAAGGCTGCCAGCTTAGATCGATGTCGAAGCCATAGGCATTGCTCTGCCGCCACGATCCGCCCAGCGAGAATATGATCGCGTCGGTGAGGGGATAATCGCCGCGCAGGCCAAAGGCGATGTCGCTGGTTCCTTCCTGCCCGGGCAACTTATGCTCGCCGCGGCTTTCCGACACCGCGCCATAACCAGACAGCGACAGCGCGCCAAGGTCGGTCTCGTAGCGCAGCGCCGCCTCCCAGAAATCGGCCTGGCGTCCCGGCAGGTGCGGGCCCGCATTCAGGAAGGGCAGCTGCTTTGCTTGCACCGGGGTGAAGGACAGCGCCAGGGTCGCGCCGAACAGGGTCGGGCTGGCATAGACGAATTTGGCATAATTGCTGGACGCGCCCACTTCGGTGCGCAGCGGGAATTGGGTGATCACCGCCCGGCCATCGCGCGGATCGCGATAAAAGCTGGTGCGCGGATCCTCCAATGATACAGCCGCATCCACCTTGGGGCCGCCCACCGCCAAGGCGTAGCCTGCGCCATCAGCGATGCCGATTTCGAATTTGCCCAGCCCGGTGCGCGCCGTGGCCGCCAGCCGCTCCAGCCAATCGCCGTCGTAACGACCCCGCGACAGGGGATCGGCCAGGACGATGGCGGCATCGATCCCCAGCGACAGGCCCGTGTCATAGTCGCGGCGGAGGCTGGGCTGAAACAGCACCACGCCGCTGGCCTGGAGGCCCTCCCGCCCGGGCTGGTGCGGGCCAAACAGGGTTCCGCCGGCTTGGCCCGCCAAGGTCAGTTCGCCATTGCCGACCGGCCATGACGGCGGCGCCCATTGTTGGGCGGCGGCCGGGCCTGCCGACAGCAGCGCCAGGGCTAAGGCAATCTTACGAACTGGCAATGCGTACCGTCTCCTAAGTCCTTCCAGCATAAGCCAAACTGGGCGGCGTGCGGCAAGCGGCGCGCCGTTGCGCCGCGGCCCCCCCGCCGCTATAAGCCCTTGTCGGCGCCGATTGACGATCAAGGCGGCCCGTCCCAAAGGAAAAAACGCCCAATGCGAGTTCTGCCTGCCCTGTTGTGTGCGTTGGTCTTGGCCGGCTGCGGCTCCTCCAATGACGGCACACGGGAAATGGACACCGGCACCTCCATCGCCAGCGGGTCCACCCGCATGACCCTGGGGGTGAACTCCTATCTGTGGCACGCCTCGCTGGACACGCTGTCTTTCCTGCCGCTGGCCTCGGCCGATCCGTTCGGCGGGGTCATCATCTCAGAATGGTATGTGGCGCCCTCCAGCCCCGATGAGCGGCTGAAAGTCACGATCTACATCATGGACCGGGCCCTGCGCGCCGATGGCTTGAAGGTGGTGGTGTTCCGCCAGGTGCGCAACGGCAATGTCTGGCAAGATGCCCAGCCCAGTCCCGACACGGCGCACAAGCTGGAAGATTCCATCCTCACCCGCGCCCGCGAGCTGCGTCTGGCCACGCTCGGCCAGCAGGGCTAAGGAGCGGCGCTATGGCGCGCTACAACGCCAAGGAATCGGAAAAGCACTGGCAGGCGGAATGGGACGCGCGCGCCCTGTTCGCCACGCCGGTCCATTCCGACAAGCCCAAATGCTATGTGCTGGAGATGTTCCCCTATCCCTCGGGGCGCATCCATATGGGCCATGTGCGCAACTATACCATGGGCGATGTCATCGCCCGCTTCCGCCGCGCCCAAGGCTATAATGTGCTGCATCCTATGGGCTGGGACGCCTTCGGCCTCCCAGCGGAAAATGCCGCGCGCGACAAGGGCGTAAACCCGCGCGACTGGACCTACGAAAACATCGCCGCCATGCGCGAGCAGCTCAAGATGATGGGCCTGTCGCTGGACTGGTCGCGCGAGTTCGCCACCTGCGATCCGGAATATTATCACCAGCAGCAAAAGCTGTTCCTGGACTTCTACCAGGCCGGCTTTGTCTATCGCAGCGAAGCGGATGTGAACTGGGATCCGGTGGACATGACCGTGCTCGCCAATGAGCAGGTGATTGACGGCCGCGGCTGGCGTTCGGGTGCGGTGGTGGAGCGGCGCAAACTCAGCCAATGGTTCTTCAAGATTACTGCTTTCGCCGACGAACTGCTGCAGGGTCTGGACACGCTGGACCGCTGGCCGGAAAAAGTCCGCACCATGCAGAAGAACTGGATCGGCCGCAGCGAAGGCCTGCGCTTCCAGTTCACCCTGTCGGATGCGCGCAAGCTGGATGTGTTTACCACCCGGCCCGACACTTTGTTCGGCGCCTCCTTTGTGGCGCTGTCGCCGGAACATCCGTTGGCGCAGGAGCTGGCCGGGAAAGATCCCAAGCTCGCCGCCTTCGTCGAGGAATGCCGCCACATCGGCACCGCCGAGGCCGATATCGAAAAGGCCGAGAAACGTGGCTATGACACCGGCCTGACCGCGGCGCATCCCTTTGATGCGAGTTGGAAGCTGCCGGTGATGGTGGCCAATTTCGTGCTGATGGGTTACGGCACCGGCGCCATCTTCGGCTGCCCGGCGCATGACCAGCGCGACCTGGATTTCGCCCGCAAATACCGGCTTTCGGTGACGGCGGTGGTGGTGCCGTCCGATGCCGATCCCAAAGGCTTTGATGTCGGCCACGAGGCCTATACCGGTCCTGGCAGGCTGGCCAATTCCCGCTTCCTGGATGGGATGACGGTGGAAGAGGCCAAGGCCGAAGTCGCCGCGCGGCTGGAGAAGGACGGCATCGGCGAACGCACGGTGAATTACCGCCTGCGCGATTGGCTGGTGTCGCGCCAGCGCCCCTGGGGCTGCCCCATCCCGATGATCCATTGCGCCCAATGCGGCGTGGTGCCGGTGCCCAAAGACCAATTGCCGGTCAAGCTGCCCGAGGTGATCAACTTCAACGTCAAGGGCAATCCCTTGGATGCCGACACGGCCTGGAAGACCACCACCTGTCCCGCCTGCAAGGGCGCGGCCACTCGCGATACCGACACGCTGGATACGTTCGCGGATTCCTCCTGGTATTTCGTGCGCTTCACCAATCCGGCGGCGGATGCGCCGGTGGACAAGGCCGCGGCGGATTACTGGCTGCCGGTGGATCAGTATATCGGCGGCATTGAACACGCGATTTTGCATCTTCTTTATGCGCGCTATTTCACCCGCGCCATGGCCAAATTGGGCATGGTCCAGGTGGCCGAACCCTTTGCCGGCCTCTTCACCCAGGGCATGGTCTGCCACGAGACCTACAAGGACGCAGACGGTAACTGGGTGCAGCCCGATGAGGTGGAGAAGCGCGATGGTCAGGCTTTTCAAC
>JAEKMB010000153.1 GCA_019508105.1 Alphaproteobacteria bacterium | reverse complement strand
GGCGGGTCGCAGGAATATGTAAGCCGCCTGACCGCGCCCTTCGCCCACCGCATCCGCACAGGTTGCGGCGCCGTGGCGGTGACGCGCCAGGATGGAAAGGTGCAGATTGCCGATACCCAGGGCGGCACCGAGACCTATGACCAAGTGGTGTTGGCCAGCCATGGCGATGAGAGCCTGGCGCTATTGAAGGACGCCGACCCTGAGGAACAGGCGGCACTATCCTGTTTCCGCTACCAGAAGAACACCGCCGTCCTGCACCGCGACCAAAGCCTGATGCCGCGCCGCCGCCGTTGCTGGGCGAGCTGGGTGTATACATCTGACGGCGACTTTCTCGACCCCCAGATCGCCGTCACCTACTGGATGAACAGCCTGCAGGGCATTGACGAGAAATATCCTCTGTTCGTCAGCCTCAATCCCAAGCGGGAGATTGCCGATCACCTGGTGTTCGACCGGACCGAGTTCGATCATCCGGTGTTTGACCAGGCCGCCCTCGCCGCCCAGGGACGCATCGCCGCCCTGCAAGGCCGCCGCGGCACCTGGTTCGCCGGCGCCCATCTGGGCCATGGCTTCCACGAGGACGGCCTGGCCAGCGCTGTGCGGGTGGCGCGCGGCCTGGACGCGCAGATCCCATGGGAGACCGGCGCCGCCCATCAGCCAGATGCGCCGCAACAAAAAGCACGCCCGCCCGTCATGTTGCCGGGCTTTGGCGGCGGCCCGGTTCCGGCGGAATTGTTTTGAGCCGCGTCCAAGTTTAATCTTGCCGGCTCTTTGCCCCGGGAAGCCGAAATGTCCCTGATCCCTGCCGCCTATATCGAGAAAAGCTGGCGCAAGGCGATGAACGCGCTGGAGTTCGGCACCCTGACCTTCATCGCCCCCAATGGCGAGGTCAGTGTCCATCAGGGCGCCCATCCCGGACCTTCGGCGCGCTTTCACATCCATGAGTGGGACGTATTGCGCCGGATCATGGCGCGCGGCGACATCGGCCTGGGCGAGGAATATATCGCCGGCAGTTGGGACACCGACAATGTCGAGCACCTGGTCAGCCTGTTCCTGCTCAACCTGGATCATTTCTCCGATTTCTCGGACGGCAATATTTTCAACCGGCTTGGCTTTGTGATCCACAACGCGCTGGTGCGCAGGAATTCGATTTCCGGATCGGCGCGCAACATCAAGGATCACTATGACGTCGGCAACGACTTCTATTCCTTGTGGCTGGATCCCAGCATGACCTATTCCTCGGCGCTTTATAACGGCACCGACGAACTCTATCGCGCCCAGCAGAACAAGTATGAGCGCATCCTGTCCAAATTCACGCAAAAGAAAGCCGATGTGCTGGAGATCGGCTGCGGTTGGGGCGGCTTTGCCGAACGCGCCGCCGCCGACAGCCATCATGTCACCGGCCTCACCATCTCACCCGCCCAGCATAAGTTTGCCTGCCAGCGGCTGAACGGCGCCGCCGACATCCAGCTCGAGGATTACCGCAAATCCAGGGGCAGCTTCGACAACATCGTCTCCATCGAGATGTTCGAAGCGGTGGGCGAACATTATTGGCCGGCTTATTTTTCCACCGTGGCGCAGCGGTTGAAGCGCGGCGGCCGCGCCATCATCCAGACCATCACCATCCGGGACGAATTCTTTGCCGGCTACCGCACCCGCAGCGATTTCGTTCGCCATTATGTGTTTCCGGGCGGCATGCTGCCGTCCCTGGCGCGCTTTCGCGAGGAAGCCGAGAAGGCGGGCCTGAAATTCGCCGGCGCCTTCGGCTTCGGCAAGGACTATGCCCGCACCTTGCGTGAATGGCTGGTGCGGATGCAGGCGGCCGAACCCCAGATCAAGGCCTTGGGCCATGACCAGCAATTTCTGCGCAACTGGGAATTCTATCTCGGCATCTGCGCCGCGACCTTTGAGGTGGCCCGCACCGACGTGGTGCAGGTGGAGCTGGTCAACGCCTGAACCGTACCTTACCGCTGCGGCCATAAATCCGCTGTTTTTGTATACAGGATCAGCTATTGGAAGGGCCCGTAAGGGAACCGAAGGGCGTCAGGCGGAAGCCGGACCGCCCGTTTAAAAAAGGGCTTTTCATGCTTCGCAAGACTTTCGCCGTGCTGGCGCTGCTGGCCGGGTCCACTTTCGCGGCCAATGCGGCCGGGGACGCCAAGGCCGGTGCGGCCGTGTTCAAGCGCTGCGCCGTCTGTCACACCAGCGACAAGGGCGGCGGCGACGCCCTGGGTCCCAACCTGTTCGGCGTGGTCGGCCGCAAGGCGGCCACCCGCCCCGGCTTTGCCTATTCGGCAGCGCTGCAGAAGTCCGGCATCACCTGGACCGAAGCCAATCTGACCAAATGGACCGCCGGCCCCGCCAGGGTGGTCCCCGGCACCAAGATGGCCTTCGCCGGCATCAGCAGCAAAAAGCAGCAGGCCGACGTGACGGCCTATCTGGCGACGCTCAAGTAACCTGCGGCGGGATGACGCAGTTCGGCGTCCAGCCCTGACCATTGCTGCTGCGATGCAGCAATGGTGACCCCCGTTTCCGGCCCAGTTTCGTTGACAGGCCTCGGTCTGCGGCCATACTTTTTGCACCGCACAAGAGCAGGACGGGACCGGCGCTGCGCCGCGAAATCGCCGTCCATTGGGGTCAAGGAACACCATGAAGGTCCTGGTGCCCGTCAAGCGGGTGATTGACTACAACGTGAAGGTTCGCGTGAAGGCGGATCAGAGCGGCGTGGACTTGGCCAACGTCAAAATGTCCATGAACCCGTTTGATGAGATCGCGGTGGAAGAAGCCGTGCGCCTGAAGGAAAAGGGCAAGGCCAGCGAGGTGGTGATCGTCTCCATCGGCCCGGCCCAGGCGTCCGAGACCATCCGCACCGCGCTGGCGATGGGTGGCGACCGCGGCATCCTGGTAAAGACCGACCAGATGGTGGAGCCGCTGGCCGTCGCCAAGATCCTCAAAGCCATCGTGGAGGCCGAACAGCCTGGCTTTGTCATCACCGGCAAGCAGGCGATCGACGACGACGCCAACCAGGTGGGCCAGATGCTGGCCGCGCTGCTGGGCTGGCCGCAGGGCACCTTCGCCCACAGTCTTGAACTGGGTGACGGCAGCGCCCGGATCACCCGCGAGATCGATGGCGGCTTGCAGACTGTGGACGTGAAGTTGCCGGCGGTGATGACCACCGACCTGCGCCTGAACGAGCCGCGCTATGCCTCGCTGCCCAACATCATGAAGGCCAAGAAGAAGCCGATCGAGGAGAAGTCGCCGGCGGAGCTGGGCGTGGACATCGCACCGCGCTTCAAGGTGCTGAAGATTTCCG
>JAEKMB010000127.1 GCA_019508105.1 Alphaproteobacteria bacterium | reverse complement strand
GCCGCATCCCGGCCATCGAACAGAAGCACCACACGGGCCAGCTCGGACAGATTGTTCCAGTCGCTTGGCCCGGCGCCGCCCACATAAAAGACGATCTGGGCGGAATTGGGATTGCCCTCCTCCATGCTGATCAGCACCGGCTGGTCGCCCGCTTCGCCGTCGCCGGCCTGGGCATGGGGCAGGAAACTCTGGTCGTCATAGGTCCATAACAGGGTGTCCAGCGCGTCGGAGCGTTCCGCGGAATCGGTCCTGATCGCCGCCCGCCAACCGCGCTGCAGCGATTTCTCCACCAGGCCGGGAAGCACCTCCTCCAGCGACCGGCGCTCGAGATGGTAAAACAGCGTCTCGGTCATGCCTCGTAGTGATCCTTCATCAGCTTGTTCAGCAGCCGCACGCCCCAGCCGGTGCCCCAGCTGGGGATGGTGACCTTCTGCTCACCGTCCTGCCAGGCCACGCCGGCGATATCCAGATGCGCCCATACCGTGCCCTTTTCAATAAAGCGCAGCAGGAACTGGGCGGCGGTGATGGAGCCGGAATTGGCGCCGCCGATATTCTTCATGTCGGCGATCTTGGAGCGGATCATCTTGTCGTAGAAGGGATCGAGCGGCAATTGCCAGACCCGCTCGCCCGTGCTGCGGCCGGCCGCCTGGATGCGCGCCACCATCTGGTCGTCATTGGAAAAGACGCCGGCATGTTCGTAGCCGAGCGTCGCCACGATGGCGCCGGTCAGGGTGGCCAGATCAATCACCGCTTTGGGCTTGAAGCGGCGCTGGGTGTAGGTCAGCGTATCGGCCAGTACCAACCGGCCTTCGGCATCGGTGTTGAGCACTTCGATGGTCTGGCCCGACAGCGAGGTCAGCACATCATCGGGACGGAAAGACGTGCCGTCCGGCATATTCTCTACCAGCCCGATCACGCCCACGGCATTGACGCGGGCCTTGCGCGTCGCCAGCGCCAGCAGGGTGCCGGTGACGCACGCCGCGCCGGCCATGTCGCCTTTCATGCCCTGCATGCCGGTGCCGACCTTGATGGACAGACCGCCGGAATCAAAGCACACCCCCTTGCCCACCAGCGCGATGGGCTTGGTGGATTTCTTGCCCCCGTTCCACTGCATGACCACCAGTTGACTCTCACGCGCACTGCCCTGGCCCACCCCAAGAAGCGCGCCGAAACCCTGTTTCTTGATCTCCGCTTCGCCCAGGATCTCGACCTTGACGCCAAGCTTGCCCAACTGCGCCTTGGCGCGGCGCGCGAATTCGGCCGGATACAGGACATTGGGCGGCTCGTTCACCAGGTCGCGCGCCAGGAAGATGCCATCGGCCACCGCTGCCAGCCCGGCATAGGCCTTCTTCGCTGCCACCGGATCCGCCGTGACAAGGCGCAAATTCTTCAGCTTCTTCTCATACTCATCCAGATTGCGGGTGCGGTACTTGTCAAAGGCATAGCTTTTCAGCTTGGCCCCGCGGGCGCCAGCACTTCCAGAATCTGCCCTGCCTTGCCGTTGAAGCGGGAAAATTTCAGGGCCCGGCTCAGCGCGCCGCCGCTGGCCTTGTCTGCCCGGACCGCCGCCGGCAGCAGGGCGCTGCCCTCCGCCGCGCCCACCACCCAGGCGCCCGCTTCTCGGACTGTGACATCGCTGGGCGCAACAAAGGAAATCTGCATGCTATATCTCCGGGCAAGGACGGGGTATTTTGGGGAAAATCCTAGTTCTGATGCTAGTTTAGGTCGAATCCGCGCCGACCTCCAACCAGGGTGCCAAAGGCCATGTCAGACCTGCGCCCACAAGCGCCCCCGGCGCCGCCAGCCCATAAGGCAAGAACAGTGGCGCGGCTGAGACCGCCGCGCCTGTCCGTCTATATCCTGGCCCAGCTGCTGGGCCCGGTGGCGGTGCTGACCCTGCTTTTGACCAGCGTGATCTGGCTGGTCTCGATCCTGCCGCTCTTGGACCTGGTGATCAATCGCGGCCAGTCAGCACCCACCTTTCTCTATCTGATCCTCCTGATGCTGCCGACGCCACTGGTGATCATCATGCCGATCGCCTTCTTCTTCGCCGCTTTGTTCACCCTGCACCGGTTGCAGGGCGACAGCGAGCTGATCGTGATGGCGTCGGCCGGCTATTCGCTGCGCCAGCTTGCCACGCCGGTGCTGGCCTGCGGCGCCATCGTGATGGCGTTGACCTATGCCTGCGTCCTCTACTTGATGCCGGCGGGCCAGCGGGCACTGCGCGACAAGGTGCTGGACATTCGCGCCGACATGGCGGGCGCGCTGTTGAACGAAGGCGAGTTCAATCCCGCCGCACCCGGCCTAACCGTCTTCCTGCGCCAGCTTGGCAGCAATGGCGAGATCAGGGGCATCCTGGTGCACAACAACCAGGACCGCGCCCGCCCCATTACCTATATCGCCGAGAAAGGCATCCTGGCCCAGACGCCGGCGGGCACGCGTCTGATCATGCTGGACGGCACTGTCGAAACCGGCGCCCAGGACGGCAAGCAGTTGCAGGTGCTGCATTTCGAAAGCTACACCCTCAACCTGGACCAGTTCGCCGGACCAGCGCGCAGCACCTTGCGCAAGGTCAATGAGCGCTATCTGGATGAATTGTTGTGGCCCTCCGAACGCGGCGTGAGCCAGCGCATTCGGGACCAGTTCTTCGCCGTGGCCCATGACCGTATTTCCCAGCCGCTTTACTGCCTCACCTTTGCTCTGATCGCGCTGGCGGCGGTGGTGCGCGGACGGCGCCAGCGCGGCAGCATCGCCCTGCGCCTCACCATGGCCAGCCTGGCGGCGGCCGGCCTGCGCATTGCCGGCTATGGCGTGATGGGCCTGGCGCAGCACAATCCGCCCCTGATCGTCGCCTTTTACCTGCTGCCGGTGCTTGGTGCGGCCGCCGCCATCGCCGTGCTGGCGGGCTATTCGCCCGCCGCGATCCGGGCCCGCTTTGGGATGCAGACGGCATGAGCTGGTCCTGGACCCTTTACCGATATCTGGCGGTGCAGTTCCTGTTGGGCGTGACCGTGGTTTATGCCCTGTTCCTGGCCATGGCCTTTTCCATCGATGTGGTGGACCTGCTCAACCGCACCGCCGGACACAATGTGGCGACTTCGGTGGCGATCGGCATGGCGGTGCTGCAACTGCCGGACCTGGGCCAGAAGATGCTGCCCTTCGCCATTCTGCTGGGCGGGGTGTTCACTTTCGTGCGCCTGTCGCGCTCGCGCGAACTGGTGGCGACCCGCGCCGCCGGCGTCTCGGCCTGGGATTTCCTGTTGCCACCCCTCACCGTGGCGGTGCTGATCGGTGTCGCCGCCGTCACCTTGTTCACGCCGATCTCGGCGCGGATGTTTTCCGAGTTCGCCGGCCTGGAAGCGCGCTACGTCAAGGGCGAGGAAAGCCAGCTCTCGGTCTCCATGAACGGACTGTGGCTGCGCCAGGGCGATGTACACCAGCAATCGGTGATCCATGCCCTGCGCGTTGCCCAGCAGGGCGAGCATCTGGAAGATGTGCTGGTGCTGCTGTATGGCGCAGGCGACCATTTCCAGGGCCGCATCGATGCCAAATCGGCCGAACTGCGTGAACATTTCTGGACCCTGAACGATGCCTGGGTATCTGGTCCCGCCGGCCAGCCGGTGCATCACGACACCTACAACCTGCCCACCACCCTGACGCCGGAGCAGATTGTGGAAAGGTTCACCGCGCCGGATGCGCTGTCCTTCTGGGACTTGCCCGGCTACATCCGCGCCGCCAAGGCCGCCGGATTTTCCGCCAACCGCTACGAGCTCTACCTCTACAATCTCTACGCCCTGCCGGCCCTGTTTGCGGCTATGGTGTTCATGGCGGCCAGCTTTTCCTTGCGGCTGGGGCGCGAAAATGCGGTGGCCAAGGTCATCCTGCTGAGCGCTGCCTGCGGCTTTGGGGTCTATTTTTTCCAGGACCTGACCAGCGTGCTGGGCCGCTCCGGCGCGGTGCCCATCCTTTTGGCTGCGACGGCGCCGGCCTTGGCCTCCATCCTGATCGGCATGACTTTGGTATTCAGCCAGGAGGATGGCTGATGCCATCCTCTGTTTTTTCACGCGCGCGTCCGCTGACGCATCCGCACGGGGGCGGCTGATGCGCGCCACGGCCTTGCGTCTCGGTTTTTTGGCGGCCTGCGCCCTGGTTCCGCTGATCGCTCAGGCGGCGCAAATCCACGCCCCCGCGATCAAGGCGCCCGACAAGAATGCGCCCATGCTGCTTGAGGCCGACGAGGTCGTTTATGACAGCGAGGCCAAGACCGTGTCGGCCGTCGGTCATGTCGAGATCGTGGATGAGGGCCGCACCCTGCTGGCGGACCGGGTGGATTACGACCAGGCCAAGGATCAGGTGACGGCACGCGGCCATGTCAGCATCACCGATGCGCGCGGCAATGTCGCTTTCGCCGACCATGTGGTCTTGACCGATCACTTGCGCGACGGCGCGCTGTCGGGCTTCGGCGCCTTGATCGGCAAGACCGGGCGGCTGGCGGCGCGCAGCGCCGAGCGGGTGAACGGCACCACGGTGATCGCCCACCGCACCGCCTACAGCCCCTGCAAGATCTGCAACCAACCCGGCCAGCGCACGCCTTTATGGCAGGTCAAGGCCGAACGCGTGGTCTATGACCAGACCCGGCACAAGGTGCGGTTCAAGAGCGCCACCATTGCCGTGCAGGGCGTACCGGTCGTCTGGCTGCCGTCCTTCTCGGTCTCGGATCCCACGGTGCGCTATGCCAGCGGGCTTTTGACGCCGGAAGTCGGCAACTCCACCAAGATCGGCTATTTCACCCGCCTGCCGGTCTATGTCGCGATCTCGCCCAGCCAGGACATGACGCTGGCGCCGATGTTTTCCACCTCCGGCGGCGATGTGCTGGAAGTGGAATACCGCGCCCGCTGGAACGATAGCGGGCTGTGGTTCCAGGGCAGCGGCGCCTACAATCCGGACGGCGGTCTGGCGGGCACACCGGGGCCGCAGACCTATGGCCATATTTTCGGATCGGGCCGTTTCAAGCTCAGCGACAATTGGCGCAGCGGCTTTGACGTGCAGGCCACCAGCAACAACGCCTATATGCGCTTCTACGACATTTCCTTCCTCGACCGGCTGGTCAACGACGTTTTCCTGGAAGCCACGCCCGGGCGCTCGCGCTTTGCCGTGACCAGCTATTACTTCCAGGGCCTGCGCTCGACTGACATCACCTCGCGCATCCCTTACGTGCTGCCCAGGCTGGAATTCTCCTACATCCCCGTCCAGAAAATCGCCGGCGGCTCCTTGCGGCTGGATGTCAACGGCGTCGCCATCGGCCGCGACAACCAGCGCAACGACCAGCGCCTCACCGGTGAACTGAACTGGAAAAAGCCCTTCGTGCTGGACAATGGCCAGCTCTGGACCCTGATGACGGATGCGCGTGGTGACGCCTATCACTTCGACAATCCCCGCGGCACAAATCGCACCAGTGACTCAACCCTGCAGCGCGGCACCGCCTATGTCGCGCTGGACTGGCGCTGGCCTTTCGTCGCCGAAGGCAGCCGTCCCGGTCATTCCTACATCCTGCAGCCCATCGCCCAGCTGATCGCCCAGCCCTATGGCGGCAATCCCGCCGGTCTTCGGATTGAGGATTCCCAGGCCTTTGAATTTGACGACAACAATGTCTTCAGCTTCAACCAGGTGCCCGGCTATGACCTGATTGAAAGCGGCCCGCGCGCCAATGTCGGTGCCATGGCCGAAGCGCTGTTTCCCGGCGGCAAGGTCGAGGCCCAGCTCGGCCAGACCTATCGGCTGAAGCGCGATCCCTTGTTCGCCGCCTTTTCCGGCAATAGCGGCACCTCGTCCGATCTGGTGGGCAGCTTCTCGGTCAAGTTTCCCCATTTGGACATCACCGACCGCTGGGATGTGGACCGCGGCAACGGCACCATACGGCGGCATGAAGTTTATGTAACCGGAAGCTATGCCCGTTCCTCTCTGCAGTTCAGCTATGTGAACCTGCCGCCCCAGGTCACCAGCCTCGGGCTGCCCAGCCGCGAGGAAGTGAATGGCCAGGCGGACCTGAATGTTTGGCGCAATTGGCAGGTGTTCGTCGCCGCCCAGCGTGACCTCAGCAACAATCAGTTCCTCAACACCGAATATGGCCTGGGCTATGAGGATGAATGCCTGGCCATTTCCTTGGCCTATCGGCGCAAATATACCTCGGACCTGATTCTGGGCGTGCCGCCCTCGACCTCGGTGATCCTGCGCTTCAGCCTCAAGACCGGGGACAACCCCATCCAGCCCTTCTCCCTGTTCCCGCGGGACGTTTTTGCTTTGACCCATCCGTGAGGCGGCCGAGAAAGCCGTCCCGGGACTGGGGTTTTTCGCAAACGCCCAGTTTTCCTTGCTTGCCGCCGGATTTTCCGTATTTTGGCAGCGGGTTAGGGGGTCCGGTAGCGTCCGCGTAGGGACGCGGAGCGCCTTAATGATCCCTATTTACGGCCAAAGATCAGTTTGACGATGAAAATTGCCACCACCCTTTTGCTGGGCGCTGCCGTACTGGCTGGCGGATGCGCCGCATCGCTGGCCCAGGATTCTGGGTCCAAGCCCCTGCCGGCCGTGGCGCCGCTGCCGTCCAAAACACAAGCGCCGTCCGCGTCCAGGCCTGCCCTCCGGCAGGCTGCTGCGACAGCGGCGCCCGCCGCCCCGGCCGTGGGCGCGGCCGTCAAGCCGGCGGGCGATGCTGCCCCCAGCCCCGACGCGCCGCCCGATGCCAAGGCGGCCGATGCCGGCACCGCCCCGGTGCAGGAGGCCAAGAACAACAGCGCCGGGGTGATCGACGCCACCAGTGAAAAGGACGCCGCCGATTCGGATTCCGTCGTCGCCACGGTCAATGACGAATCCATTTCCGACTTCGAACTGCGCCAACGTGTGTCGCTGTATCTGGCGCTGAACGGCATCACCCAGCAGCTCACACCGGAACAGCGCACTCGCATCCGCACCCAGATCCTGGAAGTGCTGGAAGCCGAGAAGGTCCAGCTTCAGGAAGCGGTAAAGAAAAAGATCACCGTCAGCCCGGTCGAGGTGGACAAGCGCATCAGCGCCATGATGCAGGACTATCACTTCACCATTCAGCAGCTGCGCCAGAACCTGGCCGCCGCCGGCGCCAGCGAGGACGCGCTCAGGGCGCAGATCACCGCCTCCATCGCCTGGCAGAAGGCGGTGCAGGACGAGTATGGCGACCGGGTGAATATCACGCCCGAGATGGTGGCCACCGAAATGGCGCGCTATGCTGAAGGCGCCAACAAGCCGCATTACCATGTGATGGAGATTTTCCTTCCCGTCGACAATCCCGAGCAGGACGCCAAGGTCAAGAAGGATGCCGAGGAAGTCGAAAACCAGCTGCACCAGGGCGCGCCCTTCCCGGTGGTGGCCCGCCAGTTCAGCCAGCATCCCACCGCGGCGACCGGCGGCGACATGGGTTGGATCAATGAAGGCCAGCTTGCGCCCGAGCTGAACGCCACCCTCGCCAAGATGGAAGTCGGCGCGGTCAGCGCCCCGATCCGTTCCACCGGCGGCTATTACATTGTGGGCCTGCGCGAACGCCAGGAGCCGCTGGGCACCAAGATCGCGGACGCCCCCACCGGACCCACCGGCCCGGCCGGCACCTTGCCGCTGGCGCGCCTGTTGTTCCACGCCGATCCGCGCACGCCCAAGGCCCAGCTCGAAGAAATCGTGAAGGTGGCGACGCAGATCCAGCAGCATTATACCGGCTGCAAGCAGCTCGATGAGCTGCATGGCAAGATGAACGGCACGGTCTATATGGACCTGGGCGACGCCAAGCTGGCCGATCTCAGCCCGCAGATCCAGGAAGCCATGAAAAACTCCAAGCCCGGCGAAGCGGCGATGCCGTTCCAGGACGAAGCGGGCATCGAACTGATCGGCCGCTGCGACAAGCGCATCGAGATCAAGACCGCCTATGTCATGCCCACCCGTCAGGCGGTGGAAGACCAGCTGTTCCAGAACCAGATCGCCGCTCTGGCGCGGCGCTATCTGCGCGACCTGAAGCGCGACGCCAATATCCAGGTGCGCGACGACGGCAAGCCCGATGCCCTTATTCGTTAGGGCTGACGCACCGATCCTTATCACCATGGGCGAGCCGTCCGGGATCGGACCGGAGGTGGCGCTGGCCGCCTTCGCGCATTTCGGCGGCAAGATCGGTGCCCATCCGCTCAAGCTGGTGGGCGATGCGAAACTGTTCGCGCCCGTCCAACACGCGCTGATCCCCACCAATTCCAAGGTGGCGGCAGTCCCCGGCAAGGCCGATCCCGCCAATGCCGCCGCCGTCACCGAAGCTATCGAGATCGCGGTGAAGGCCTGCCTGAATGGCGAGGCCGCCGCCCTCGTCACCGCCCCGATTCACAAATCGGTGCTGAACGCGGGGGGCTTTGGCTTTCCCGGTCATACCGAATTTCTCGCCCACCTCACCGGCGCGCGCCGGGCGGTGATGATGCTGGCCAGCGACACGCTCAAGGTTGTGCCGCTCACTATCCACATGCCGGTGGCCGATGTGCCCAAAGCCATCAACAAGCAGTCGGTATTCGAGACCGGCGAGATCATCCTCACCGCTCTGCGCCGCGACTTCGGCATTTTGAATCCGCGCCTGGCGGTGGCCGGTCTCAATCCCCATGCCGGCGAGGACGGCGTCTTGGGCGGCGAGGATGAAGCGGTGATCGCGCCCGCAATTGCCGCACTAAAGGCGCGCGGCTTCGCCGTCAGGGGACCGCTTTCTGCCGACACGCTGTTCCACGAAGAAGCCCGCAAGACATACGACGCGGCGCTGTGCATGTATCACGACCAGGCGCTGATCCCGATCAAGACCCTGAGCTTCTGGGACGGGGTGAATGTCACCCTGGGCCTGCCCATTGTGCGCACCTCGCCCGATCACGGCACCGCGCTGGATATCGCCGGACAGGGCAAGGCTGATGCCCGCAGCATGATCGCGGCCATCCGGATGGCAGCGGATATGGCCGATGCCAGGAGCCGATAAGCTTCCGCCGCTGCGCGAGGTGATCGCGGCCTATGGCTTGGCGCCCAAAAAGTCGCTGGGCCAGAATTTCCTGTTTGACCTGAACCTCACCGCCAAGATCGCCCGCGCGGCAGGCGCGCAAGAGAGCGGCACCTTTTACGAAGTGGGTCCCGGCCCCGGCGGATTGACGCGGGCGCTGCTGGGCGAAGGTGCCGGCAAGGTGATCGCGGTGGAGCGCGATGCGCGCTGCCTGCCGGCGCTGGAAGAAATCGCGGCGGCCTATCCCGGCAGGCTGGAAGTGGTGTCCGCGGATGCGCTGGAACTGGACGAGGCCGCGATCCTGCCGCAAGGCGTGCGGATCGCCGCCAACCTGCCCTACAATGTCGGCACCGCTCTCCTGATCAAATGGCTGACCGTGCAGGCCTGGCCGCCGATCTGGGCCAGCCTGACCCTGATGTTTCAGAAGGAAGTGGCCCAGCGCATCACCGCCCGTCCCGGCAGCGAACATTATGGCCGCCTATCTGTGCTGGCGCAGTGGCGCTGCACGGCGAAAATATTGTTCGACGTCAACCGCGGCGCTTTCGTGCCGCCGCCTTCCGTGACCTCGTCGATTGTGCGGCTGGAGCCGCGCCAGGCGCCGCTGGCTCCCTGCGCACTCACCGATCTGGAAAAGGTCACCGCCGCCGCCTTCGGTCAGCGCCGCAAGATGCTGCGCCAATCCCTCAAGCCCCTGGGCGGCGAGGCGTTGCTGGCCAAAGCCGGGATCGACCCGACCGCGCGGCCCGAAGACCTGACCATCGAGCAGTTTGCCGCGCTGGCGCGGGCGCTGGCCTAGTCTTTCGGCGTCACCGCGTCGGCAACCTTGTCCTTGGCGCGACGCGGCAACAGCTTCATCACCAGGATGAAACCCGACAGGACAAGACAGATGCTGTTGGAGGCGATCAGCGGCCATTGCCCCAAGAGCACGCCATAGGCGCACCACAGCGCAAAGGCGGTGACGGTGATGGCGTACATGCCCAGGGAGATATCCTTGGTCTGGCGGGTGCGGATAATCTTGATGGCCTGGGGCGCGAAACTGATGGTGGAGGCGATGGCCGCCAGACTTCCCAGGATTACGATCGGCGTCATATCAGCTTGCCGACAAACTCCGAGATGCCGGTCTGGCGGCTGCGCCTCAGGCGCTCGGCATTGAGGATCGCCTGGATGTCGCCCAGCGCCTTTTCCACATCGGTGTTGACGATCACATAATCATATTCGGGCCAGTGGCTGATCTCGGCCGCCGCCTTGGCCATGCGTCCCGCCACGGTTTCCGCGCTGTCCTGGGCGCGGCTCTTCAGGCGCCGCTCCAACTCGTCATGGCTGGGCGGCAGGATGAAGATGCTGACCAGATCGTCGCGCTTTTTTTCCTTGAGCTGCTGGGTGCCCTGCCAGTCGATGTCGAACAGCACATCGCGTCCCGCCGACAGGCTGTCGTTCACCAGATGCGACGGCGTGCCATAGCGATTGCCGAATACGGTGGCATGCTCCAGAAACTTGCCCTCCGCCCGCCAGGCATCAAATTCCTCGGGCTTGAGAAAGTGATAGTCCTTGCCATGCACCTCGCCCGGGCGCATCGGCCGGGTGGTGGCCGACACCGAAAGCTGGATATTGCCATCGCTGTCCAGCAACCGGCGCGACAGGGTGGTTTTTCCCGCGCCCGAGGGCGAGGACAGGACCAGCATCAGCCCGCGGCGGGTGATCTGGTCATTCGACATGGCTATTCGACATTCTGGGCCTGCTCGCGGAACTGGTCGATCACCGCCTTAAGCGCCAGGCCGTTGCGGGTCAATGCGATGTCGCTGGATTTGGAGCAAAGGGTGTTGGCTTCGCGGTTGAATTCCTGGGCCAGGAAATCCAGCTTGCGGCCCACGCCCTTGCCGTCCAGGATCAGGGCGCGGGCGTCCTGGACATGGGCGGTGAGGCGGTCCAGCTCCTCGCGCACATCCGCCTTCACCGCCAGCAGCGCCACTTCCTGCGCCAGCCGGTCATCGGAGACCGAACCACTGTCCAGCAATTCCTTCACCTGCGCCGCCAGCCGCAGCTTGAGCGCCTGGGGCTGGACAGCGGCCAAGCGGCCCGCCTCGCCTATCAGCCTTTCGATCTCGTCCATCTGCGCCGACATTAGGACCGCCAGCTTGGCGCCTTCGGCGGCGCGTTCCTTGGCCAGCCGGTCGAAGGCCGATGCCAGGCTTTCCAGGATGGCGGCATCGCGGTGGGCGCGCGCCACCGGATCCAGGGGCGCCGCGGCTTCTTCGGAAACGATCACGCCCTTGAGGGCCAGCAGCCCATCCACCCGCGCCGGCGCCAGTCCCGTCTCGGCGGCGACCTCGCGGGCGATCTTCACCGCGCTGGCCAGGGCAACGGCGTCGACGGTAAGGCCGCGCGCGGCCTCCGGCTGCTCGACCAAGAGGGAAATCTGGAAGGCGCCGCGCAGAAAGCGCTCGCCCGCCAGACGGCGCGCCGGCGCTTCCAGCCCGTCATAGCCGGGCGGGGTGCGCAGCCGCATGTCCAGGCTGCGGCCATTGACGCTCTTGGCTTCCCAGCGCCAGCGCAAGCCCTCATGGCTGCCCGTGCTTTCGGCAAATCCCGTCATGCTGGCAAAGGTCATGGCCAAACTTAACGCGCCGGCGCGGGGGCTGTCACCTCTCGCCCAATCACTTGTGGTGACGCGCGCGCTTGTTGTGGAGGGCGGGCAGCTTGGGGGTTGCCGCATCGGGAACCGGGACGGCCGGATTTTCCACCCGCTCGCTGACGGTCACTTGACGACTCTCCGGGCCGCTCTCCAGCGGCTGTTGCTGACGCTCAAAGGCGCGGTAGGCGGCGACGTTGCGCTCCTGCTCGGCGATGGTGGCGGCAAAGGCATGGCCACCATGACCGGTGGCCACGAAATACAGATCGGCGCTGGTTTCCGGAGCCAGCACGGCGGTGATGGAATCCTTGCCCGGATTGCAGATGGGGCTCGGCGGCAAGCCGGCGATCACATAAGTGTTGTGGGGCGTGGCCGCGGCCAGCTCGCTCTGGCGGATACCTCGGCCCAGTGGATAACCCTTGGTCAGGTCGTAGATGATGGTGGGATCGGTTTGCAGCCGCATGCCCATCTTCAGACGGTTGATGAAAATGGCGGCGATGTGGCGGCGTTCCTCGGGGTGCGAGGTTTCCTTTTCCACGATGGAGGCCAGGATGACCGCTTCACGTATGGAAGCCAGCGGCAGGCCGCTGGCGCGCGCTTCCCATTTCTGCGCCAGGAACACGTCCTGGGCTTTGGCCATCTTGGCCAGCAGATGGGCGCGGGTCTCGCCGCGGGTGAAGAGATAGGTTTCGGGCAGCAGGGTTCCTTCCGGCGGCACCGGCCCGGCATCGCCGGTCAGCACGTCGTCCTTCTGCACCAGCCTCCAGATCATCTCGCTGGTCAGGCCTTCGGCGGCGGTCAGCTTGTGCTGGATGGATTTGCCGGCAACCAGGATCGCGGCCACCGCCCGCATCGGGGCTTCGGAGGGAATGGCATATTCGCCGGCCTTGATCTTGTCGGCCAGGCCCCGGATTCGCAGGTCGAACTCGAACACCAGCGCGTTCTTGATCACGCCCTTGCGCTCCAGCATCTGGGCGATGTCATGGGTCCTGGAGTGCGGCAGCACCATCACCACACTCTGGTTGCCCCAGGGCGCCTGCGGGCCCGGTGCATCCCAGGCGGCATTGGCCCATTCGGCCACCCCGGCGCGCGCTTTTGCGCCTTGTGAGGCACCAGGTCCATGGCGGTCACGACATCGGGATTGTCCAGATTGATGGTGGGCGGCACGATCCCGTCGCGCATGGCCAGCAGGCAGAAGATCGCTTCCACAGAGCCCGCTGCGCCCAGCAGATGGCCGATCGAAGACTTGGTGGAGGACATCGGCGTCTTGGCGGCGGCGTTGCCCAAGAGACGCTCCACCGCGCCCAGCTCGATGCCATCGGCCATGGTCGAAGTGCCATGGGCGTTGACGTAATCGATGTCGGACGGCGCCAGGCGGGCGCGCTTGATCGCCATCTGCATGGCGCGGTAGCCGCCGTCGCCGTCTTCCGACGGCGCGGTGATGTGATAGGCATCACCCGACAGGCCATAGCCGGCCACTTCGCCATAGATTTTCGCGCCACGCGCGCGTGCATGTTCCAGCTCTTCCAGCACCACGATGCCGGCACCTTCGCCCATCACAAAGCCGTCACGGTCCTTGTCATAGGGGCGCGAGGCCTTGGTGGGGGTGTCGTTATAGCCGGTGGAGAGGGCGCGGCAGGCATTGAAGCCGGCGATGCCCAGGCGGCAGACCGCGCTTTCGGCGCCGCCGGCGATCATCACATCGGCATCGTCCAGCGCGATCAGCCGGGCGGCGTCGCCGATGGCATGCGCGCCGGTGGCGCAAGCGGTGACCACCGCATGGTTGGGACCCTTGAAGCCATGCTCGATGGAGACATAGCCCGACACAAGATTGATCAGCCGGCCGGGAATGAAGAAAGGCGACAGGCGGCGCGGGCCTTTTTCATGCACCAGGATCGAGGCCTGCTCGATCCCGTCCAGCCCGCCTATGCCGGAGCCGATCAACACGCCGGTGCGGTACTTGTCCTCGTCGGTCCTAGCTTCCCAGCCGGAATCACTGACCGCCTGCTTGGCGGCAGCCAGGCCATAGATGATGAAATCATCCATGCGCCGCTGTTCCTTGGCGTCCACCCACTGGTCGGGATTGAAGGTGCCATCTGAGCCATCGCCGCGCGGGACCTGGCAGGCGATGCGGGTCGCCAGGTCGTCGGTACGGAATTTGGTGATGGCGCTGGCGCCCGACTGCCCGGCGATCAAGCGTGCCCAGCTCTCTTCGACGCCACAGGCCAGCGGCGTGACGAGACCCAGGCCCGTGACTACGACCCTGCGCATAGGTTCAGGACCTTTTGCGCCGGATCAGGAGGCGTTGGCTTTGTCGATATATTTGACGGCGTCGCCGACAGTCACAATGGACTCGGCCGCGTCATCGGGAATTTCGATGCCGAATTCTTCTTCGAACGCCATGACCAGCTCGACAGTGTCGAGGCTGTCGGCGCCCAGGTCTTCTATGAAGGACGCGGTATCCGTGACCTTGTCGGCATCGACATTGAGATGTTCGACGACGATCTTCTTCACGCGCTCGGCAGTATCGCTCATGGACTTGTAAGCCTCTCCTAGATTTCAAACCGGCAATGGGGGAAACGCCGGGACCACACAATTGGGTGCTTCGTGAGGTGGCCGGTTAGGTAACATAAACCTTCCGGTCCCGCCAACGTCGTGCTTAAGCTGTTGTAATCGTTATTATATCATCGCCATCCCGCCATTCACATGGATGGTTTCGCCGGTGACATAGGCCGCTTCCTGCGAGGCCAGCCAGGTGACGGCAGCGGCGATTTCCTCGGGCAGACCCATGCGGCCGGCCGGGATTCGCGCCGCGATCATCTCTTTTTGCTGGTCGGTGAGGACCTCGGTCATGGCGGTCTGGATAAAGCCGGGGGCCACGGCATTGACGGTGATGTTGCGCGAGGCGACCTCGGCGGCGAGGCTCTTGGTCATGCCCACCAGGCCCGCCTTGGCGGCGGCATAATTGCCCTGGCCCGGATTGCCGGTGGCGCCCACCACCGAGGTGATCTGGATGATGCGGCCCCAGCGCTTCTTCATCATGCCGCGCAGCACCGCGCGCGACAGGCGGAAGGCGGCGGTGAGATTGACGGCGATCACCTGGTCCCATTCCTCATCCTTCATGCGCATGAAGAGGTTGTCCTTGGTGATGCCGGCATTGTTGATCAGGATGTCGATGCTGCCGCCTGCCGCTTCTTCCGCCGCCTTGGGCAACGCTTCGATGCTGGCGA